>JBOGNS010000305.1:0-6011 GCA_050747305.1 Candidatus Acidiferrales bacterium
CGGCAAGGGCGCGGCCATCGGCGCAGGCGTCGGCGCAGGCGCGGGCACCGCAGGCGCGGCGGCTACAGGGAAGCAGGAAATTCGTCTGCCTGCGGAAACGCAACTGGTGTTCAAGCTAACCGACGCGGTCACGGTGGAAGTTGCCACCGACCGCGCGAACAACGATAACGATAAGGACGAGTAGCAACAACCACCGCCCCGAGGTTGCGGAGCGGACGAACCACCGACCAACAAACGAAAGGCCGGGCATCCTGCCCGGCCTTTTGCTTCTTGTAGTGCGAAGCGCCTCTGCGCCTTGCCGTGAAGTTCTACGCGCCGGCCTTCGAATCTTCTTCCGCAGTGCTGGGTGCTTCCTCGCTGGACGCGGAACTTTCGTTTCCGGCGAGCACCGGCTCAGACTCAGCGAGCGAGGTTTCCGCTGGCTGGCTGACTTCTTCCTTTGCTTCTTCGCTCTGCGCTGCCGGTTCTGCTTCCGTTACTTCCCCGGGTTCCTTCTCTACTGCCGCTTCCTTCACTTCCTCCGCTTCCTCCGCTTCCTTCACCTGCTCCGCTTCCTTCACTTGCTCCGCTACTACCGTCAGCGCGTGGTAGCGCGCAGCCATCGCAGTGACGAAGAGGTCCAGCAGGCGCGCGGCAGCCGCGCCATCGGTGTCCGCGGAGGGAACATAGGACGTGAGAGTGATGCCGGCCAAGTTGGGGTTGCGCAGAAAAACTTCCAGCGCTGCGCCTGCCTCATCGCGCCGCAAACCATCCGCCGCGGGATAGTAGGTGGCGGGCATGTCTTCCGCGGCGAGAACGTCGACATCGAAGTGCAGTACCCATTGCCGCTTGAAGATGTGGATGCGGTCGAGTGCGGCTTCGGCGGCGCGCGCGGCGCCCATTTCGCGGATCTCTGCCGGTGAGAACTTGCGCATGGGCGAGGAATCCAGCCACGCCTGCTCGCCGGGATCGGTGCGGCTGAGACCGAAGATGGCGATGTCTGGCTCGCGCACCAGCGGCGGCTCCTTGAAGAACCGCACCAGCTCGGCCGCGCCTTGCCCCGCGATGTGCGCGACGACCATCCCGTGCAAATGGCCGGAAGGCGTGGTGGCCGGGGTGTTCATGTCCGCATCGCTATCACACCAGATGAGGCTGACTTCCTTGTAGTAACGACGTATGGCCGCCAGCACGGCCAGGGTGAGCGTGCAATCGCCGCCCAGCACAATGGGAAGAGCTCCGGCCTTCACCGCGCGCTCGACGTGCGGCTGCAAGGCTTCGAGTGATTTCACCGTGGGACGCGCGTTACGCGCGCGAGGGCTGTCGTCGTCCGGCTGGAAGGCTTGCAACGGGATGTCGCCGGCGTCGGTGACTTCGTAACCGATTTGCGAGAGGCGCGCGGCAATTCCGGCGGCGCGCAAGGCTGCGGGTGCAGCCTCGGCGCCCGCGGCATTGGCCGCCGCGCTCGAGGGCGCGCCAATCAGGACAATCTTCTTCGGCTGACGGATGATCTTGACCGCCAAAATCGCTCCTTCTTGAGTTTATTTCCGCAGGGGCAGGCCCCGGTGCCTGCCCTGGGCACAGGCGAGAGCCAGTGCACAAGCGCACTCAGCTTCCTGTGCTTGCCCCGGGGCGGGCGGCCACAGGGGGCCGCCCCTATGGTTGAGGCCCTGCGATCATGCCCGCACCAGCTCCGGTGGCAGGCTGAAGCGGACGTCTTCGCGAATCAATTCCAAATCGCGGTGATTGCTATAGCCCAGCGCCGTGAGGCGGTCACTGACCTGCTCCACCAGAATTTCCGGCGCCGACGCGCCCGCCGTAAGGCCCACGCTGCGCACGCCGTCCAGCAACTGCGGGGCAATGTCCGCTGCATCTTCGATGAGCTGCGCTTTCACGCCGCAGCGGTGCGCCACTTCCACCAGCCGGTTGGAGTTGGAGCTGTTTGCCGAGCCTACCACCAGCACCAGGTCGACTTCCTTGGCCATCGCTTCCACGGCTTCCTGGCGGTTCTGCGTGGCGTAGCAAATGTCGTCCGAGGCGGGACCGACGATGGTCGGAAAGCGCTGCTTCAATTTTTCGACGATTTCCTGCGTGTCGTAGAGGCTGAGCGTAGTTTGTGTGAGGAAGGCCAGCTTGTTGGGGTCGGGCACTTGCAGTTGCTCGACTTCCTCGACGCTGTCCACCACCAGGGTTTGCTCCGGGGCTTCGCCGGACGTGCCGATGATCTCCTGATGATCGCGATGGCCCACCAGGATGATGGTGCGGCCTTCGCGCGCGAACTTCACCGCTTCCAAGTGGACTTTGGTGACCAGCGGGCAGGTGGCGTCAATCACTTTCAGCTTGCGCTGGTCTGCCATAAGGCGCACGGAAGGCGGCACGCCATGCGCGCTGAACACCAGCACGGCGCCGGCGGGCACCTCTTCCAGGCCTTCGACAAAGATGGCCCCGCGGTGGCGCAACTGCTCGACCACGTAGCGGTTGTGCACAATCTCGTGATGCACGTACACCGGCGCGCCGTAGGCTTCCAGCGTCAGCTCGACAATCTCCACCGCGCGCACCACGCCGGCGCAAAAGCCGCGCGGACGCACGCGCACCAAGTTCTTCCCGTTCGGATTGGCGTTTTGAATCTGGATCAACTCGCCCCTCTTCGCGGCGGGTGGCTTGCCCCGCCACGCGGTCCGTTCCGCCCCTGCGAACCACTTATGATACTAGAACATGGCTGAATTTTCAGAGCGAAATATGGCGACCGGAAGGTCCTCGCTACACACATGCTAAGCTCAGACCCCGGAGGAGCGGATGCGGCTGAAGGATAAGGTGGCGATTGTGACGGGCAGCGGGCGCGGGATTGGGCGGGCGATCGCCCTGCGCTTTGCGGCGGAAGGCGCGGCGGTGGTGGTGACGGCGCGGACAGCGTCGGAATGTGACGCGGTGGCCAAGGAAATTGCCAGCCAAGGAGGAAAAGCCGCAGCGGTAGCCGCCGATGTAAGCAAAGCGGCGGATTGCGAGCGCCTGGTGGCGGTGGCGCAGGATCGCGTGGGCAGCGTGCACATTCTCGTCAACAATGCGGGCATTTACGGCCCGGTGAAACCGATTGAAGAAATTGCGCCCGAGGAATGGGACGAGACGCAGGCCATCAATTTGCGCAGTGCCTTCCTGATGACGCGGTTGGTGCTGCCGGAGATGTATAGGCGCGGGTCAGGCGCGATCCTGAATATTTCCAGTATTTCAGCCAAAGCGGCGTTTCCGTGGGGCAGCGCCTATGCCGCGTCAAAGGCGGGGATGCTGGCGCTAACGCGCATCGTGGCCGCGGAGGCAGCGCGCAAGGGAGTGCGCGTGAATGCCATTTGCCCCGGCCCGGTGTTCGAAACGCGCATGTCGCAGGAGCTGGGCGCGCGGATTTCCGCGCGTCTCGGCATTGACAATGAAAAGCAGAAGGAAGGCTTCGTCCAGCAGATACTGCAAGGACGCCCGCAGACCGCCGATGAAATCGCCGCTGCTGCGCTTTACTTCGTCAGCGACGAAGCCAGCGCGATTACCGGGCAGTCTCTGAACGTAGACGGCGGTATAGTCTTCGATTGAAGGAGTCGGCTCCGGCCTCGCCCAGCGCGAACAGCCGTTCCCACCCGAAATGCAGAGCCCGCATTACGCCCACGAACGAGGCGAATGCGAGAAACACGACGGTGAACAGCACCAGCGCCGCCAGCAGTTCTTGCACCAGGTACACCTGCACGGCAACCAGCCCGATTACCACCCACCACACGAACCGACCTGGCCCACTTTTCATTTTCTGTAGTCTCCAAACTTCACTACTTTCGATGCAAGCGAGCGGCCAGTGGTCGCTCGTACAGCGGGCGACGGCAACCCCTTGGGAGTGAGGAGGCTGGCCTGTGGATACGGAAAAGTGAAACCTCGTTCTAGTACTGGTAAGTGCAAGAATTTGCAGTTCTGGAGTGGAATGGGTTAGCCATTTTCGCTTTGTCTTCGGCTTGGCTCAGCAGGACGGCTGGCGTGGGCCGAAGCGCTTGACCGAGGAGGCTGCTTTGCGAGACGCGACGGGTGATCGCTTCCGCTTCGCCGGCTGCGGAATGGTGGCCTCCGCTGCCAGGCGGCGCACCAAGCCGCTGCGCACCAGCCACGCCAGCGTCTCGATGAAAAAGTTGCGGGAGAGGTGCTGGTATTTTTCCGGCGGCCATTCGCGCATCGAACGGTGGCGGATCAGTGCCGGGAGTTGGTCGCCGAAAAATTGAAAGCGCGGGGGACGGTGCGTGAGCCAGCGAATGTACTCGAATGTGCGGTGCACCAAACCATCAGGTGCACCCACCAGGCGCTGGTGGGCGTGGCCGCCGACGGGTCGGACATATGCGAACACGAGGCATTCGGGCGGCTCCGCGCTGAGCAAGGGCCAGGCCTGCGAATCGGCGAGATAGCCGACGAAGAAACCGCACTCGGTGCGGTCGGTAGGCTGGCCCCTTAAGGCGAACCAGAAGCCGTGCAGCCCGTCTTGGTTGGCGCGGAGCGGGCGATAGCCGCGCAGATACGGCCGCGCCAGTTCGCGGACCCAGGTGACGGAATTCAGGTAGCGGGGCGGTATGCGAAACGCAGCGGAGCTTTCGGATTGCAGGAGAGCAACTTCCCCTTTTGTTTTCAATCACGGCCCAAATCTTCGTGTAGAGCAAATCTAAACAAAGCGGCAGCTTTGCTGCCGCACTCCAAAAAATGCTAGCGGCCTTCGAACGGGTAGCGGTCGCCGGCGAGCACGGCGGCAGCGACGTTGCGGCGCAGCGCGACCCCACCTACACCCTCGCGCTTATGGAAGCGCTTGAGCACCGCGAGCTGCGTGCGCAGGGTGTCGCCTTCGAAGGTGGCGGCCAGCACGGTGCGCGCTTCCTTTTCCACGCGGTCGGCGGCATCGTAGACGAACGCCCGCGTGGCGTCCACCATCACTTGCGCCGCGGCCTGCCCGCGCGCCGCTGCGGCTTTCTGCGTGCGCAGCAGGCAGGACTCCATGGCGTAGGTTTCCATCAGCATGTTGGCCATGGCTCGGAGAATCTCCTGCTGATCCTTCAAGCCTTCGCGATACTTCTGCGCGGCTTGGCCGCCGGCGAGCAGGAAAGTTTTCTTGGCGCTGGCCACGACCTGCTCTTCCGCGCCCAGCAAGCCCTTGGGCTCCGAGCCTCCGCCGAGCAGGGGTCCGGCGAGCACTTCCGCGGCCAGCTTGGTGGCAGCAGCGAAGACGGGCAGGGTGCCTTTGACGGCGCGGCGCAGCAGCATGTCAATCATCAGCATGCGGTTGATTTCGTTGGTGCCTTCGAAGATGCGGTTGATGCGGCTGTCGCGGTAGGCGCGCGCCACCGGATACTCCTCGTGGAAACCGTAGCCGCCGTAAATCTGGACGGCTTCGTCCACGACGTAATCCAGGGCTTCGCTGCCGTATACTTTGCTGATGGAACTTTCGATGGCGTACTCCTCGAGCACGCGCATCAACTCCTTGGTCTTGTCTTCGGCGCCGTGTGCGGCGTCCATGGCGGCTTCGATCATCCCGGCCGAGCGGTAGATCATGGACTCCACGGCGAAGATGCGCAGCGCCATCTCCGCGAGCTTTTCGCGGATCATGCCGAAGTCGGCGAGCGACTTGCCGAAGGCTTTGCGTTCCTTTGCGTATTTCGCTGTGACAGCCAGTACATTCTTGGCGCCGCCCAGGCAATAGGCGCCGAGGTTGAAGCGCCCCACGTTCAGCGTGTTTACCGCCACTTTGAAGCCGCCGCCGATTTCGAACAGCAGATTTTCTTTGGGGACCTTGCAGTTGTCGAAAAAGATCGGCACCGTCGAGCTGCCCTTGATGCCCATCTTCTTCTCTTCGCCGCCCACTTTGAAGCCGGGATAGCTTTTTTCCACGATGAAGCAGGAAAGCTTCTCACCCTCCACCTTCGCGAACACGATGAACACGTCGGCGAAGCCGCCGTTGGTGATCCACATCTTCTGGCCGTTGAGGATCCAGTGCGCGCCGTCGGGTGAAAGCACGGCGGTGGTGAGCA
>JBOGNS010000306.1:0-1988 GCA_050747305.1 Candidatus Acidiferrales bacterium
GCTGGAAATGTTCGAAGCCATCCTGGCGGGCCTGCGCGAGTACACGGGGGGCGCGCCGCAAAGCGACGATATGACGCTGCTGGTTGTGCACTATCAGGGCAAAGCATGAAGAAGAGTCCCAAAGAGGCGAAGCCTGCGAAGGCGGAAGGCGCGGCGGCAGGCGCCGCAGCCAGCGCGATTTCAGCGCCGGACCTGCGTCGGCTGACCACGGCGGTGGCGCAACTGGATACCGCCGCGAATCCCGCGGAAGTAGCCGGTCAGGTGGTGCGGTTGGTGGCGGCACAGCCGGGCATGCAGGGCGCGCGATTGTGGCGAATGCAGGAGGATCAGCCCGCGGTGTGGCACGAAGCGGGGAAGCTGCCCACGCCGCAGACGGGTTTTGTGAAAGATTTGTTCGCGGGCAAAGGCACGCTGCGCGGCGAAGCGATGTGGGCGCGCGCGCTGGGCAGCAACGGGGAAGTGATCGGGGTGCTGGAAGCGCGCACGGCGGGAAGATTGGATCAGGCGACGCGCGAGTGGCTGGAGCTGTTCGCGCGCATCGCGGGCGTCACGCTGGTACACACGGAAAAGCGGCGCGAGTTTGAGGAACTGTCGGGGATTGTCGAGGCTACCAAACGGCTGAATTCGACGATCGACTTGGCGGAGCTGATCAATATTATTTTGCAGTTGGCCATCAAGCAGACCGCCGCGGACCGCGGCACGGTGTTCCTCACGGACCCGGAGCGCGAAGAAATCTGGTCGCTACTGGGGCTGGGGCTGGAGCAGCAGGAAATTCGCCTGCCCATGACCAAGGGCATTGCGGGGTGGGTGGCGCGCGAGGGCCAGACGGTCAACCTGCGCGACGCGTATGAAGACCTGCGCTTCGAGCCGGAAGTGGATAAGCGGCTGGGCTACCGCACGCGCACGCTGCTGTGCCTCCCCATCCGCAACAAAGACAACGCGGTGATTGGCGTGCTGCAACTGCTGAACAAGCGCACCGGGGTCTTCACCGCACAGGATGAAGGCTTTCTCGCGGCGCTCTCCGACCACGTGGCGCTGGCTCTGGAAAACGCGCAGTTGCACCGCGAACTGCTGGCCAAGCAGCGCATCGAACGCGACCTCGAGCTGGCGCGCAGCATCCAGCGGGGCCTGCTGCCGGAATTGCCGCCGGCGCTGGAGGGGTTCGATATTGCCGTGTCGCATCGCTCGTCACAGATGGTGGGCGGGGATTACTACGACTTTGTGAACATCACCGACGAAACGATGCTCACGGTGATTGCCGATGTAGAGGGCAAAGGGGTCGCGTCGGGCCTGGTGATGGCCAACCTGCAAGCCACGCTGCGCGCGCTGGTAGCGCACTTGCACTCGCTGGAGCGGTTGGTGAGCGCGGTGAACAACATGATCCTGGCCGACACGCGCGCGCAAAAGTTCATGACGTTTTTTGCGTGCATGCTGGATACGCGCAACCGCGCGCTGCACTACATCAATGCGGGGCACGTGCCGCCGGTGGTGTTGCGCGCCAGCGGCGAGAAAATCTACTTGAGCGAAGGCGGCATGGTGATGGGCGTCTTTCCCGATGTGCCGTACGACCGCGGCTTCCTGGCGCTGGAAAGCGGCGACATCATGGTGGGCTGCACCGACGGCATTACCGAAGCGATGAATCCGGCAAACGAAGAGTACGGCTCGGAGCGGCTGGCGGCGTGCGTCAGCCGCAACCGCAGCCTGCCCGCGCAAAAAATCGTCGAAGCCGTGCTGCAAGACGTGGAGCAGTTCTCCCGCGGCGGCACCCACGAAGACGACCGCGTGATCTACATCCTTAAAGTCCTTTAGGCAAACTCAGAACTCAGAAAGCAGAACTCAGCACGCGGAACCCACGTAGCTCACAGCTAAATAGACATGACTGAGAAGAGATTCTCCCGGAGGCCGCTCGCCGGACGCGTGGCCCTTGTGGCTGGAGCGACGCGCGGCGCTGGCCGCGGCATCGCGCGTGCGCTCGGCGAAGCCGGCGC
>JBOGNS010000307.1:0-3722 GCA_050747305.1 Candidatus Acidiferrales bacterium
GAGCGACGTGGCGGGGGTACTGGAGTTTCGCATCGCATACATCGATGAATCGCAGCAGGTGGCGCAGCAGGTGTTGCAGGCAGCGGGGGAAGGGTTCACGGTTTCCACGTGGGGAGAACAGAACCAGGCGTTGTTTCGCGCGCTGCGGCTGGAGAAGCTGGTGACGGCAATTTTCATCGGTCTGATTACATTTGTCGCCGGGCTAAATATTCTGGTGGTGCTGGCAATGACGGTGGCGGAGAAGTCGCGGGACATCGCGGTGCTGATGTCGCTGGGGGCGCGGCGGCGGCAAGTCCGCAACATCTTTGTGTGGCAAGGGCTGACGGTGGGCGGGCTCGGCGCGTTCATCGGGTTGGTGGTTGGCTATGCGGTGGCGTGGCTGGGGAACACGTTCCGGCTGATTCAACTCGATCCGGAGGTGTATGCGATTCCGTATGTGCCGTTCGAAGCCACGTGGCTGGATGCGATTTGGATCATCGCCGCAACGCTGGCGGTGAGCACCGCGGCCACTCTATTCCCCGCACGGGCCGCTGCGCGCATCCTGCCGGTGGAGATCCTGCGCTATGAGTGATTGACTCCGCTTGCCGAGCGTGCCACGATGCGCTCAGGTGAACCATGGCGAGTAATCATCGAGTGACGATTGTTCTGAAGCCGAAGGTCTATCGAGCTCTGAAGCGCAAAGCCCGAACCACTCGGCAGAACCTCTCGCAAATCATGGATGAAGCCCTTCAGCTTGCGCTAGCCGAAGATGCCGCTGATGAGCAGGCGATCCGTGAGCGCGCCAAAGAACCGAGCGTTCCCTTCGAAGAAGTGCGGCGCAGGCTGAAGCGTGACGGCCTCCTATAAGCTGTTTCTCAAGGCGAGCGTCGAAGATGACCTGCGGCGCCTACCAACAAAAGATCGGCACAGGATCGAACAGCGGTTGCAGACTTTGATGAGCGATCCGCGTCCGCCGGGCTGCCAAAAGCTGGCGGGGTCGGATCAATACCGCGTCCGCCAGGCGACTACAGAATTGTTTACACCGTGGACGACGAGCAGCGGGTCGTCATGGTTTACAAGGTTCAGAATCGACGGGAAGTTTACCGCGATTGAGATTTCCTCGGTATTGATGGGGCCGGTCGTATTGAGGCCGCGCCGCGCACTCAAAACAAAGCGGCCCCGATGCATCGGGGCCGAACTCGATAAAGTGCTCCCGCAATTCAGGTGGATGCCTGCGTTCTAGTACAGGAACATTCGGGTGTTGTTGCCGCAAGTCTCGGCGCGAAATCTGAAATACTGAAGGGCAATTGGTACGGCGCGTGCACACTGTTGGGTGCGCGATTTGGCGTCGCGCACCGGGCGATTTGGCGGCGGCGTGGCGAGCAAGGGCGGCGTGATAGAATCCGCGCACTGCAAAGGAGTTACGTCGGGCAGCATGACTGGTAGGAATTGAACTGGCACGGTGTGGGTTCAACAAATGGCCGTGGATGAGAAAACTTTTACACTCAGCGAGCAGGCAGAGTGCGGGCCAGGGCGCCGAATGATGACAGGGAAACACGCCGCGAACGACAAACTAAGCGCGGCTCCGAGGCATCGAATTGAATAGGTAGATGCGGTCATGGCAAGCGACTTTGCAGCCACGGCGGTTGCTCCTTCCGAGACCATCGGAACCGCAACCGCCGCGATTCGCGCCGTCTCCCTCCACAAGAACTTCCGCTCCGGGACATCTGAATTGCGGGTGCTGAACGGCATTGACCTTACCGTGCAGCGCGGCGAACTGGTGGCGATCATCGGGCCTTCCGGTTCCGGAAAAAGCACGCTGCTGCACCTGCTGGCCGCGCTGGACACGCCAACAAGCGGTGCTATATACTTCGGCGAGAAAGCGCTGGCAACGCTTTCCGAGGCCGAACAAGCGGCTTATCGCAATGGCATGATCGGCTTCGTGTGGCAGCGGCACCATTTGCTGCCGGATTTCACCGCAGTGGAGAACGTAGCGATGCCGCTGCTGGTGAACGGAACTCCGCCGGGGGCGGCGGAGCGAGCTGCGCGGCGCTGGCTGGATGAGGTCGGGCTGAGCCAGCGCGCCGGGCATCGCGCCGGGGAACTTTCCGGCGGGGAGCAGCAGCGAGTGGCGCTGGCGCGCGCGCTGGTGGCGGGGCCGCAGTTGCTGCTGGCGGACGAACCAACCGGGGACTTGGACGAACAGAACGCGGAGGCGGTTTTCGCCCTGATGCAACGTCTTCATTTGGCACATGGCCTTACCTCCGTGATGGCGACCCACAATCTGTCCCTTGCTCGCCGGTGCAATCGAGTGCTGGCATTGGAACACGGAACCTTGGCGCAGCCCGGAATTCGCGCGACGGCGGAAACACAGGCAAGCGAAAGTCCCGGATGAAATTATGTTTGAGCGCTACACCGAAAAAGCGCGGCGCGTAATTTTCTTCGCGCGGTACGAGGCCAGCCAATACGGCAGCCCGTATATCGAGACCGAGCACCTGCTGCTGGGGCTGCTGCGCGAAGACAAGGCACTGGCGAACCGCTTCCTGCGCCCGCACGGCTCGATCGAATCCATCCGCCGCGAAATCGAAGCGCGCATCACCATCCGCGAGCGCATCTCCACGTCGGTGGAAGTGCCGCTGAGCCAGGAGTGCAAGCGCATCCTGAATTTTGCGACGGAAGAGGCGGAGCGGCTGGGTCACAAGCACGTGGGCACGGAGCACCTGCTGCTGGGGATTTTGCGCGAAGATAAATGTTTTGCGGCGGAAATTTTGCAGGAGCGCAACCTGCGGCTCTCGTCGCTGCGGGAAGAGATGACGCGGGCGGCCAGCGAAAAGGCGCCGGTGAACCGGCCGAAAGAGACCTCGCTGCTGTCGGAGTTCAGCCGCGACTTGACGCAAGGCGCGATGGAAGCGCAACTGGATCCGCTGGTGGGGCGCGATGCGGAACTGGAGCGCGTGATCCAGATTCTCTGCCGGCGCACGAAGAACAATCCGGTGCTGATTGGCGAGCCGGGTGTGGGCAAGACGGCGATAGTCGAGGGACTGGCGCAGCGGATTGCGGATGGCGACGTGCCGCCGTTCCTGGCCGACAAGCGCATCCTCTCGTTGGACCTTTCCCTGATTGTAGCGGGCACGAAGTATCGCGGGCAATTCGAAGAGCGGCTCAAGACCATCATGAAGGAGCTGATGGAGAGCCAGAACGCCATCATCTTTATAGACGAGTTGCACACGCTGGTGGGCGCGGGGTCGGCGGAGGGCTCGCTGGATGCGGCCAACATCTTGAAGCCAGCGCTTTCGCGCGGCGAGATTCAGTGCATCGGGGCGACTACGCCGGGCGAGTATCGCAAGTCGGTGGAGCGCGACCGGTCGCTGGAGCGGCGGTTCCAATCGGTGAAGGTTCCGGCGCCGAACGAAGATGAAGCCATCAAGATTTTGCAGGGCGTACGCGAGCGGTATGAGAAATTCCACGCCGTGAGCTACACCGACGAATCCATCCAGTACGCCGTCTATCATTCCAGCCGGTACATCCCGGATCGCTGTCTGCCGGACAAGGCGATTGACCTGGTGGACGAGGCGGGCGCGCGCGTGAAGCTGCGCCAATCCATGCTGCCGGAAGAAGTATCCGAGGTGCAGAAGCGCGTAAAGTTCATCACGCACCGCATGGAAACGGCGATTGCCAACCACGAATTCGAGAAGGCGCGGTTTTACTCGGAAGAAGAGCGGAAAGAGAAAGAGCACCTGCGG
>JBOGNS010000308.1:0-5858 GCA_050747305.1 Candidatus Acidiferrales bacterium
TGAATCCCCGCCCGTTGTCGTCCACGACAAGACTCACCCGAATCTCGTCGTGCCAAAGTTTTACCACGACATGGCTGGCCTGCGAATGCTTTTTTATGTTGTGAAGTGCTTCCCGGTAAATCTGGAACAGCTCGCGGCAAACGCGGTCGGGCACCTCGGCGCCCACGTCTTCGGTGAGCAAATCCAGGGCCAGGCCGGACTCCTGCCGGAAGCGCTCGCCGAAGCCGCGCATCAGGTCGCGCAGGTCGGCGCTGCCCACGCGCAGCGGGCGCATGTCGTTGACAATGCGGCGCACCTCGCCGGCCTCGCCGCGCATGGTGATTTGCAGGCGTGTAAGCTCGCCGGCCACCATGTCCGCCGAACGGGGCAACTGGCGGCGCAGCACGTCGAGCTGGATATCGAAGCTCAGCAGGGTTTGCAGCACGCCGTCGTGCAGGTCGTGCGAGATGCGGTTGCGCTCGCCTTCGATGGCGCGCGCGCGCATCTGCCGCAACAGAAATAAATTTTTCAGCGGCGATTGCAGGTGCCGCGCGATGCGCTCCAGCCAGCGTAAATCGTCCGGGGAAAAGCGCCCCTCGGCATTGAAGACCATCAGCCGCGCGTCGGCGCGCGTGTCCATTTCCAGCGGCGCGGCCAGCAGCGAGCGCAGACCCAGCGCCTCGCGGGCCGGGCCCGGCGGGCGCGGCAGCGGGTTGATGGGGCGGCCATCGGCGCGATTCCAGCCGAAGCCCTCGCCGCTTCCCTCCAGCGAACGCCAGCCCACCGATGCGCCTTGCGCGTCCAGCAGGAAGGCATCGCGCTTGACCCCGGGCAAATTCTCCGGGGCGATGGGCTTCTCGTCGCGGTGCGCCCTCCACACAAACACGCGGTCCAGTTCGCGATCGTACAGCGCCACCAGCGCGCCCGCGCAATCGAAGGCGTCAGTGAGCGCCAGCAGCAAGCGCCGCAGCGATTCCGCCACGCCTGCTTCCACCTCCAGCAAGCCGGAGAGATGGGTGAGATATTCGTGCTCGCCGGCGTGACGCCGGTTGCGCGCGCCCAGCAAGCCCAATCCGGTGCCCGCGGCAAACGTCCCGCCGGCCAGCGCGACCCACGAAATCACTTGCGCCCACTGAAACGGGCCTCGCAAGGCGGTGCTCACCAGCAGCGCCAGCGTCGCGATGCCGCAGAAGAGCACTACGCGCTCCATTCCCCAGCGAATCCCGGCCACGAAGGCCACGAACAGCATTAAAAAGAGGAACGCGGCCATGGAGGGGGTCAGCACCAGAAAGATGGCCAGCAGCAACATTTCCGCCCATGTGGGAAGGTCGGCCACCGGGCTCTGCCGCACGCCAACGATCCACAGCAGCGCCAGCGCAGCGGCAAGATAGGCGAATAGAAAGAGGATCGGCGCCAAATCCTGCATGGAGGCGGCAAAGCCGAGCGGCGCCGCCGGGCCGCGCGGCTGGATTACGGTGAGGTCCAGCAGCGCCAGCACCACGAAAATCGGGCGCGCAAACACGATCTGCCGCTCCAAGTGCCTGCGCTCTGCGGCATGCGGTTCCATCGCGGTATCGCCGGCATCCTGCCGGCCTTCCCTCCACTCCTGCGACTCGCTGATGAGTTTAGCAAGCTGTGCGAAAGACGGCGTCACGGGCTGCGTCCATGTGCTCAAAGAGAAGCGCGAAGCCAACTCAGAAGTCAGAACGCAGAACTCATGAACGCACAATTCAGAACGAGGTGGAGCAGGAGGCCGAAGCGACCTGCTCGGATTGCCGGACGCTTGGGCTCGCAGCCGACAGTTAACAGCCGACAGCTCACAGCAAGTGTCAGAGAAGTCGGACACCAGGCCCAAGCAGGATCAGAAGTCCGAAGAAACGTCTGAGGCGTGAGGCCAGCGAGCCACCCGCTGGGAGCTTAGCTCCGTGCGTTCGAGTCATGCCGTCTCCTTGCTCTTGGCCGCTTCATCCCCCCCCTCGGCACCAGCGCTCTTTGAGCCGGGGGCTTCACTTTCCGCAATCCATTGAAACTGCGTGTGTTACAAGATCGAAGCTTCGGCGATGGGCCGTTCTTACGTTTGTTTTCAACAGCTTGCGACGGGCCTTCGACCTCGAAGCTTCGCCGAGCCTCAGGGCGGCTGAAACCGTCGCCTTTGCCCATTGTTTTTTTCCCTTCCTCCTCAAAACTGTGTCCCCCCCTGTTTTTGTAAGCTTAGTGTGAATAAGGACTTGCAGCGGGGCATCAGGTAAGCTTAGTGTAAATCGAGACTTAGAGTCGTTAAACATACTAAGCCTACGGGAGGCGCTGGACGAGTCGATCGGCGCCGAATTTCGGTGGCACCGGGGCGCCAAAGCCGGACGGAAGCTGCGGAGCGGGACAGGGCGACAGAAGGCAGCCCGCCGGTTGGCATTAAGTTGTGGTGATTGGCTCATGGCATCTAACAGCTATATATTAGCTCACAGCGATTATACGTGTCAAGTGTTTTCTTCAGTAGAAGTGGAGCCCGTGAACGGGCGAAGGGCGGTATGGGACTTGGTATTACGGGGCGCTGGAACTGGTGTTCAGCCGGCCGGCAAAAAGCCGAATCCGGGGCTGAGGCAGCTCTTGACCGGTGGCCTTTGCGGAAAATACCATGCGTAGGTGTTCCGCTGCCCTCATTGTGGCGCCGCGATAAGCGAAAAGTTGGTTGTTGCTCATGCCGGAAGGATTGGCGGCAAGAAAACCGCCGCAAAAGGGCGAGAGTATTTCAAGTGGCTACAATCACTGCGCAAGAAACGGCGGGGTGGACGACCGCGAAGCAAGTCGTCCCGCTAGCCTTTCGGGATTTCGAGCTCGAATTGGAGTGAGCCTTGATCAAAGCGAGTTGAATTACGCAGCCAATTCAAGTTGGGTCCAATCAGCAATTCCTCCATCACAGAATTATGGGTATTCTTCATTGCGACAGTCTCGCAGTCGAGGCGAAACTCGCAGACCAGTTGCCTTATTTCGGGCGAATCATCGTATGTCATCAGGAAATCGCCGGCCACGCGACTCATCAATTGAAATAACCTGCGGTGATCGATTTCCGAATGCTTGTAAAGCCTTCGGCCTGCGATTGTGTACGGCGGATCCACAAAAAAGCCGATTCCCTTGCGCAGCGAATGCTTCCGAATAAAACTCAGGCCGTCTGCCTCAACAAATGTTATCTTTTCTCGTAATGCAGCAATGGCGCGAATGCGGTTGCTAAGGGTCTCGGGATACCATCGTGAGGCAAGCCCCCTGCCATTCTCGCCGTCCTTCATAAGGCCAGCACCCGGCGCAAGAATCCCACCTCGCTGCACGCGATTCCGAAGAATTGTCGCAAAGGCTCGCTGACGCACGGACGCGCCTGGCTGATTGATTGTCTTCCGCACGGCCTCCTCTGAGAACCGGAACTCTGCAATCTGCTGGGCTAGCCACTCTGCCTGCCCATTGAGAATGGTTTGCCAAACGGCAGCCACGTCGGAGTCAAGCTCGACTAGACGTATTTTGTTAGCGAGGTTCTCAAAGGCTGCGGTCAGCCCGACGATCGCGCCCCCAGCAAACGGCTCGACGAGTTCCTTCAATGGTCGAACGTGAGACCGCAACCAAAGCCGGACGTATGGGACCAGCCAGGTCTTTCCGCCCGGATAACGAAACGGGCTGCGCTGAGGAACGCTGGCCACGTTGATCGTGCGCGCGGTCGGTAGGATTTGTGCGGACGCCGCCACTTCTCAGTTCCCTTCTAAAGTCTCGCGAACGCCTGTCGCGACAGCGAATTAAACAACGAGCCTCGTTGTTTGTCAACTCTTTTTTTCCGGGGCTTGCGAAGAAGGCAAAATTGCTGCCGCATTGAGCCTCGCTTGCAACTTCGTCTTCAGCGTCTGCTCGAACTCAGGCTGGGGAATAGGCTGTGCGGCGACGACGGCCTGTATGGCGTTCTTGAGCGTTGCCATTCGCGTGAAACCTTTTATCAGTGTGAAGCGATCAGTTTGTAATTCGTATCTTACGACGAACCAGATGATTTCGGAGTTGGTGATGTGCTGTTCCTCCTCCATCGGCGTGAATTCGCGGAAGAAGTCTTCGTCTACCACGACTGCCGTCTTCTTTCCCCACTTGCTAAGCGCGGTGACTTTCGTCTCGAGTTGAGGAAGGAGTCGTTTTGCACTGCTACTGCGATAATCCGGTCGGCGTCTCAAGACCGGAAACGGAATTGCATCGCCCACGGCGGTGGCAATGACTTGGAAGTCGAGCATCATACGCTTACCGGAGAAGTATACTGCCTGTTTTTCGATCGGGCACCACCGCAGCGGATCCGTTGCTGGCACAACCAAGATGTTATCGATGCGGCCAGCCTTCCGCGTGGATTCCTTCGTGTCGGTGGCCTTGGGCGCGCGGCGGAGGAACGGTGTTTCGCCAATCGAGATGGCGTTATCGTTGGGCAGCACCACGTCATTCACCCAGCGATGAATGGTGCCGTTCTGCTCGAAACGACTGGGGCAAATGGTGATTAGTGTGCTTCGACGCGAATCAATCTTGACTTCCCCGGTGAGTCGAGAGCGCTCGTAGGAACGCAGCGAGCAAATCCCTCCTTCCTTGTGACAGTCGGCCGATTTACCGGGCCTCGAAAGGAACGGGCATGCTTGTTTTGGCCGCTGCTCCTTAGGAATATGCTGCAGGGCTGCGAACTGCCGTCGTTCGTCACCCGGCATGTGCGCGAATGATTTGCCGTACCACTCGCCGATACCAAACCTGTGTTCAGGCTCGAGCTCTTTGTTGGGCTTCGCCTTGTTCGACTCAGTGCCCTTCGGTTCAAAGCCGGGACCGTTCGCTGGATTCGGATCGGTGGTGTTGGACGGCACGCGCCGGATGTTAGTCGCTCCGAGTGATTGCGTCAACGGCAGACCTCGAATGTAGAGCAAAGGATTGTTGCAGGGGTCCGATTGTCATAACGAGCCGCGAAGCGAGCTTCGCGTAAGGAGAACGGCGGCAATTCGCCGTACTCAACAATGCTCTGCCCTGACATACGAGCAAAGTCTGAGGTGGGCGGCGTAAAGCCGCCCCTACGAAGTCGATGGTCAGTGTTTGCGGGGGTGGGGGGGATTGGCGATGAGGCGGGCGCGGGCGTAGTCGGCCCAGGGGCCGTTGGGTTCGAGGCGGAGGTATTCGGCCCAGTGCTGGCGAGCGGAGCGGCGGTCGCCGCGTTTTTCGCAGGCGAGGGCGAGATTGAAATGCGCGTCGGCGTAGCCGGGGGCGATGCGCACGGCCTGCTTGAGGTGCACGATGGCCTGGGTGACCTGGCCGAGTTCGTCGAGCACGCAGCCGAGGTTGAACTGGACGGTGGCGTTCTCGGGATCGATTTCGACCGCAGCGCGAAATATGCGCTCGGCTTCATCCATGCGGCCGAGCTGGTAGAGCGTGGCGCCCAAGTTGATGTGGGCTTCGAGCCAGCGCGGGGCCAGCTCGACGGCGCGGCGGTAAGCTTCGACGGCCTGCGGCCATGATTCAGGGTCAGAATCTTTTGCCAGGCCGAGATCGAACCATTCTTCGGCGGAGCGCGAAGCCATCTTGCGCACTTCGCCGGCCAGGCCTCGCGTTTCGAAGTTCAGCACGAACTGGCCGGTGAGCGGTTCGAAGGGTTGCTGCGTTTCCGGCGCAATCACGGCAATCTGGCGGCCGTTGGACACCACGCGCAACTCGGCGAGCGGAAGCGCGCTGGAACCGAGTTGCCGTTGCAGGGCTTGAATGGCGCGGCGCAGGCGGCGCGCGGGGACGCGGCGATCGGTAAGCTGCTGGATGGTTTTCAGCGCCACCAAATCACGGAAGGAATAAAAGCGCTGGCCCCAGCGACGATTCGGCTCGATCAGGCGAAGCCGCTCCCA
>JBOGNS010000309.1:0-8593 GCA_050747305.1 Candidatus Acidiferrales bacterium
CAGCAGCACCACGCGGTAGTGCAGCCCGAGCTTTTGCAGGATCGCCTCCGCATTGGCCACCAATGACTCCAGCTCGGCGTAACTTTCCTCGGGCCGCGTGAACTTGAACAGCTCCACCTTCTGAAACTGGTGCTGCCGCGCAATGCCGCGCGTATCTTTGCCCGCCGCGCCGGCTTCAGAGCGGAAGCACGCGGTCCACGCGCATACGCGAATCGGCAACTTTTCGGCATCAATGGTTTCGTCGCGATAAAGATTCGTGAGTTGCACCTCGGAGGTGGGCGTCAGCCATAGATCGGTGCCTTCCAGATGAAACATGTCGCTGGCGAATTTAGGCAAATGGCCCGTGCCGGTGAGAGAAGCACTGTTGGCCAGGAATGGCGGCAGAATCTCCAGATAGCCGTGCTCGCCGGTGTGTACGTCGAGGAAAAAATTCGCAAGTGCCCGCTCCAGCTTCGCACCCGCACCCTTGTATAAGGCCATGCGCGTGCCGGCGATCTTGGCGGCCGCAGGCAAATCCAGAATTCCCGCACGCTCCCCCACTTCCCAGTGCGGCTTCGGCGTAAAATCGAACGCCGGGGGCTGGCCCCATCGCCGTACCTCCACATTGTCCGCCGGACTGCGGCCCACAGGCACCGAGCTGTGCGGCAGGTTGGGCACGGTGAGCATGAAGTCGCGCAGCCGCTCATCGAGCGCCGCGGCGTGGTCGTCTTGCTGCTTGATTTCGTCGCCTGCGCGTTTCATCTCGGCGATCAGCGCCGAGGCGTCTGCCCCCGCGCGCTTCAATTTGGCGATTTCCTCGCTGGCCTTGTTGCGCTCGGCCTTCAGCCGCTCGACGGCCGTGATACAGTCGCGCCGCTCGCGGTCCAGCGCGCGGAAACCATCCAGATCCAGCGCGATGCCGCGGTTGCGCGCCATCTGCTCGAACAAATCCAGGTGTTCACGGAAGAATCCCAGCTCATGCATAGGCGGGACAGGATAACGCAGCTATCGCCAGCCAGCAATTCGGGCGGAGGGCGCAGGCGCCGTGGCGTCGCGCAAAGGTGGGGCAAAATGACCTTCCCTATGCTATGAATGAGCCGCCTGAAATCGGCGGAACGGGAGCCTGACGCCCCGTCAAAAGCTCGACTAAGAATGGAGGCTGGCTGAGATGATTCGCGCGCGAACTGCGTTTGTGGTGTTGATGCTGGCGTTTCTTTCTGCAAGTGCGCCGGCGCAGCGGAATGGCCCGATCGTAATCACCAACGCGAATGTGATTGATGGTGTCGCCGCGGAACCGATGCTGGGCGCGACGGTGGTGGTGCGCGATGGGCGCATCGCGGAAGTGCGGGCCGGGGGCGCGCAAGGCCGGCAAGATGCCGGCGATACCGCCGGTGCGCGGGTGATTGATCTGAAGGGGAAGTGGCTGCTTCCCGGATTCATCGACGGGCACGTCCATATCACGGACCGGCGCGGGGCGCGGCTGGCGCTGCGGTCAGGCGTCACCACGGCGCGGTCCATGGGCGTGAGCCACTTTGTGGACGTCGGGCTGCGCTCGTTGCATCAGGGCGGCGAACTGGAGTTGCCGGACTTCCTCGCGGCCGGCTATCACGTGCGTCCGAATGTGGCGGAGCAAATGGCGCTGGATCATCCCGATCTGCGCGACGCGGTGCTCGCGGAGCTGCGCGGAGAGGCCAATGTGCGGCGCGTGGTGCGGGCGATGCTGGGGCACAAGGTGGATGTGATCAAAATTCTGGCCACCGAACGCGCCGGGCTGCCGGATACCGACCCGCGCAAGCGCACCTTCAGCGAACAGGAAATGGCGGCGGCAGTGGACGAAGCGCGCAAGGGCGGGATTACCGTGGCGGCGCACGCGCACGGCGATGAAGGCGCGGCGGCAGCGGTGCGCGCCGGAGTGAAAACCATCGAGCACGGCACGTACTTGAGCGAGGCCACGCTCAAGCTGATGGCCGAGCGCGGCGCGTGTCTGGATCCGACGATTGCCACGGTGGGCGATCTGGTGGAGCCGGGCGGCGATTACGATGACGCGTTGCTATCGATTCGCGGTACGGCGATGCTGCCGCGCATCCGCGAAACCACGCGCAATGCGCTGAAGCTCGGCGTCACGGTGGTGGCGGGGACGGATACCGGCTATGGCCCGCAAAGCGCGCGGCGCATCGGGCACGAAGTCATGGAGTTAATCGCGCTGGGCATGCCGCCGATGGAAGCCATCAAAGCCGCCACTTCCACCGCCGCGGCGTGCTACGGAGTCGAGAAGCGCACCGGGGCGATTCGGCCGGGCCTCGAGGCGGACCTGATTGTGGTGGACCGCGACCCGCGCAGCGATGCATCAGTGCTGCTCGATGTGCTGCTGGTGATCAACGACGGGCACGTGGCGGTGAATCGGCTAACTCAGAACTAAGAAGTCAGAACTCAGAACCCGGACAATCACCTCCTTCACCACGACAGGCCCTGAGGCCAACGAATCGGAAAGGAAAAGGAGGAGGCAGAGTTCACCGCGATAAGGAGGAGCACGCGGATTTGTCGGTTGCCGCGAGTCACGAGTCGCTGATGACGACCTCTCACCGCGAGCGTTTCGGCTCGGACGTGAACGTCTTGTTCACGATTTTCCACTCGCCGTTGATTTTCAGCATGGACATGTAGTCGGTGAGTCTTGCATTCGGGTAGTCGAGCACGACTTTCACTACCGCCGCGTTGCCGGTGATGTCGATGTTTTCGATGGAGCGCTTGCGCTGCGCTTCGTCGGCTGCGGGCTTGCCGGAGGCGCCGGCGATGTAGTCCGCGCTGGTGCGCTGCATCAATTGGCCGTCGCGCACCCAGAAGAGTTTCGAATCCGAGTGAAACACTTTGCTGAAGAATTCGCCTTTGCCGGTAGCGTGGCCCTGCATGTAGTTCTCGATGGCTGCGCGCACCGCTTCGATTTCCCTTTGTTGGCTGGCACGCACGGGCGCCCACAGCGCGAATGCCAGAAGGCCTAACACTGCGAGGGCAACTACCGTTCTCTTCGTCATCGTATTCCTCCGGCGCAGTTTTGCTTTCCGATTAGACGGCGCGTTGCGGCGATCGTTTCCGCACGCGCGTCTTCCAAACAAAGCGGCAGCTTTACCGCCGCAGTCCAAGCCGTCGGCGAGATGCCGGCGGTACGGCTCGTGTTAATCTTCTGGGGCGAGGCGGTCGGTGCTCGGCGAAACCATCTCACATTACCGCATTCTGCAGCGGCTGGGACGCGGCGGCATGGGAGTGGTGTATCGCGCCGAAGACGTGAATTTGGGCCGGCACGTGGCGCTGAAATTTCTACCCGAAGAATTAGCCAATGATCGGGAGGCGCTGGCGCGGTTTCGGCTGGAGGCGCGCGCGGCCTCCGCGCTGAACCACCCCGCGATCTGCACTATCTACGAAATTGATGAGGCGGCTGGCCGCCACTTCATGGCCATGGAGCTGCTCGAAGGACGGACCCTGAGCGATCATCTCGCGTCCGGCCCTCTCGATCTCGACTTGCTGCTCGACACGGCGCTGGAAATTGCGGATGCGCTGGATGCGGCGCACTCGAAAGGCATTCTGCACCGCGACATCAAACCCGGCAACATCATGATCACCACGCGCGGCCAGCCGAAGATTCTCGATTTCGGATTGGCCAAGCTGCGGCAGGAAAAACACGCGGGCGAAACGGTGGGTATCGGCGGCGGGCCGTGGCCCGAACACCTCACCTCGCCGGGTGTCGCCATTGGCACGGCCGCGTACATGTCGCCGGAGCAGGCGCGCGGCCAGGACCTCGATCCACGGACTGATCTCTTTTCATTTGGCAGCGTGCTCTACGAAATGGCGGCCGGGCGGCTGCCATTTCCCGGGCGTACGTCAGCGGTGATCTTCGAGGCGCTGCTGGCGCGCGATCCGGCAGCGCCTTCGCAGTTCCATGCGCAGATTCCGCCGGAGTTGGATCGCATCATTCTGCGGCTGCTGGAAAAGGAGCGAGGACGGCGCTATCAATCGGCGCTGGAATTGCGGTCCGACTTGAAGCGGCTGCGCCATCAGACCGATTCGCAGCGGTTTCTTACCACGCGGATTACCAGGCCGCATGCGCCGAGCACAGCGCGCGAAGACATGGTGACGCAGCCCGCGACGCAAGCGCGGCGCCCGTCGCGCGCGCCGTGGGTGCTGGCTGGTGTCGCCATCGTGCTTGCCGTAGTGGCGGCGGCAGCGTGGCTATGGAACTCGGGTGGGCAGCCATCGCGGCTGGGTAGCGCGGGGCGCGTGACGCTGCTTTTCAGCTCGGAGGAGCAGGTGTCGGATCCGGATCTTTCGCCGGACGGCAAGATGCTGGCGTTTGCAGTGAAGGAGGCAGGGCGTGTGGATCTGTTTGTGAGCCGCGTGGCGGGCGGCAGCCGCGTGCGGCTCACTGAGGACGATGCGGTGGAGTCGGATCCAGACTTTTCGCCCGACGGCGACCGCGTAGCCTTCACGCGCCTGCGCGCCGGGGATACGCCGGAGGTGTGCGTGGCGCCGTCGCTGGGCGGCGATGTCGCAGTGGTGGCGGCTGGAGGGGCGAACCCGGCGTGGTCGCCCGATGGCGCGCGGCTGGCGTTTATTCTGCGGCCGCCCAACGAGCCGGCGGCGCTGGCAACTGTGGGCGCGGACGGGGCCGCTGTTCGCGTGCTGCTGCGCGCCGACTCCGCGTATCCGCTGTTGCGCAGTCCGGTGTGGTCGCCTTCGGGGCGCGAGATTGCCGTGGTGCGCAGCATGGGCGGTATTGCCGGGGAGATCTGGCTGGTAGCGGCGGATGGCGGCGCGCCGCCGCGCCGCGTTTCGCGCGACGCGCCGGGCGTGTTCAGCCTCTCGCCGCTGTTCTCACCGGATGGCCGCCGCATCGTGCATCAATCGAACCGATCCGGGGCCACGAACTTGTGGTCTATGGACTTGCAGGGCGGCTCGCTGGAACAACTCACTACCGGCGCGGGCCCCGATGAGTCGCCCAGCATTTCGCGCGATGGCTCGATTCTCTACGTGAACGCCCGCGCGCGCGCGGTGCTGGTGGTGCATGATTTCTCGACGCGCGAGACGCGCGAGGTGCTGCGTCACCCTTCTTTCATTTGGGCCCCCGCTTTTTCACCCGACGGCCGGACGCTGGCCTTCAGCCGCGCCGAAACGGACGGCTCGTGGCATATCTGGGTTGCGTCGCTCGACGGCGGCGCACCGCGAAGGATTACTTCCGGCGCGCTGCCGGAAATCTATCCGCGCTTCTCCCGTGACGGCGCCGCTGTTTATTACTTCAGTTGGAGCGCGCAGCCCGACCGCGTGTGGCGGGTTCCGGTGAGCGGTGGCCCGCCACAGCCGGTGACTCCGGAAGGGTTCGAGGACGGATACGCGGATGTCTCGCCTGATGGCACGACGCTCGTCTTCGCGCGCGCCGAAGAAGGCGCCACGCGACTCTACGTGATGCCGGCGGCGGGCGGCGAGCCCTTCACGTCGCAAAACGCCGCTCAGGGTAGACCCTTCGCGTCGCAAAACGCCGCTCAGGGTAAACCGCGCCGGCTAACCGATGCACCCGGCGCCGTGCCGCGCTGGTCGCCAGACGGCCGCTGGATTGCCTTCAGCCCCGACCGCATCTACGGAGGGGGCATCTTCCTGATTCGGCCGGACGGCAGTGGGCTGCGACGACTCACCGACACAGGTTCGTGGCCGGTGTGGTGGCCCGACGGCAACCGCATCGCCTACTTAACCGTGGGGCCGGACGGCTCACAGCAGATCCGTGTGGTGCCCGCCACGGGCGGTCGCACGTCCATCCTTACCGCTATTCAATTCGATGGGCTGAATTATCCAATCGACATTTCGCCCGACGGGACCAAGCTTGCCACCAGCAACTCGGTGCATTTTTCCAGCGAGGTGTGGCTGCTTCGACCGGGTGGTGAGGCGCAGAGGTGAAGGAGGTGAGGAGGTGAAAAGCTGCAAGAGCGCCAAGCAACTGGGGAGGTAACGAGCTGAGGAAGTGGGAATGAACCTTTCGAGTGAAGATACGCTGGAGACGCGAAGCAAGCCCATGTACCCGCGTGGGCGTGCGGTGTACACGGCATTGATGATACTGCTCGCGATGATTACGGTGGTGCTCGCCACTTGGCATTGGATTGCGCCGCGGTGGAGTCCCATCAACTACGCGCTCACGCGCGAGGCGTTGCCTGCCGTGCCCCAAGAGCGCCGTCCATCGACGTTGCCGGCGGAGTTGTTCAGCGGGCGCGCGGCAGAAGGCTATCGCATCGCGCACGAGCGTCCGGAATTGCTGGAGCGGTTGCCGTGCTACTGCGGCTGCTACCTATCCTCCGGGCACGCGAATAACTTGGATTGCTTTCGCGATCGTCACAGCGAGACGTGCGACGTGTCAGTGAGCATCGCGATGGAAGGCGAGAAGCTCGCCCGCCAGGGCTACAGCGCGGAAGACATCAAAGCAATCATCGACCGCAAGTTTGCGTCGCGGTTCAACGGGAGTCACTAGAAGGCTCGTTGGCGGGTGTTCGGGGAGAAAACGATCAGGACCCACTGGCCTCTTCGGTGCGAATGATGTCGTATTTCTCGATCACTGCAGCTACGCCCATGCGCGCAATCCCGTCGTCGTCCTTGCGCTCCACGCGTACCACTTTGCCGTGCGCGCGAACGAATACCGATGTGCCTTGCGTGATCTCCGCCGGAAGGGTGAGGGTGAAGTCGAGCTCGGAACCGGGGGCCAAATCCTCGCTGATCAAGAAATAAACGCCGCGCGTGGAAATGTCACGCGTCTGGCCGCTTTGGGCGTCTTCCTGGATTTGCGGGCCGCCGCGAACGACCACCGGGAGCGAAAGTTCGTAGCGACGCGCTGTACGACGCTCAGTCATGGCGTAATCCCCCTGAATGGACAGTATGCCCCATTCGCCCACGTGTCGTCCAACGGTGGAGTGGAGGGAGCAATCCCTATGCCAAAGCTTCGCCGAGTCCGGCCCGCCCCTTGAGAAATCGTGGCTGTGCGAGACCAAAGCCCTTCACAACACGCCAGTTAAGCTGGTTGGCGGAGCCTGCGTAAGGCGGCCTCCGCGTACCGACCGGCGATTAGCTCGCATATCGCGTTCCCGGAACCGGATGCTACTCGGAATGTGCAACGGATTGCATCCCGTTCCATTTCATCCAGTTCGCGTCAAACCTGCCGGAGTGGAGGGTCCAGAGCGCGGTGCACGGCCGCCATCGAGTTTGAATTGGCGCATCTTGTAGAGCAGTGCTTTGTAACTTATTCCCAGCAGGCGCGCGGCCTCTTTTCGGCTCCAGTTGGTCTTTTCCAATGCATCGGCGATAGCTTCCATCTCCGCCTCGTCCTTGAGGCTGCGCACGAGGGCCTTCAATCCCTGCTCGCGTGGCGGGCCGGATTCTTCGCGCGGCGAGGTGCGCTGGCGGGTGGCGGCCATCTCGAGCAGTTCGCGGAAGCTGGATTCGTCGTCTTCCAGAATCACGTAACGCTTCACGAAGTTTTCCAGCTCGCGCAGGTTGCCCGGCCAGGGGTAGCGCATGGCCGCTTCGATGAGATGGTCGGAAGGCCCCTGCGGCTGGCGCTGAAACTTCTCGCTGTACTTCTCCAGAAAATGCTTGAAGAGCACGGGAATTTCGCGCGTGCGTTCGCGCAACGGCGGCACATGGATGGAAAACACATTCAAGCGGTAATACAAGTCTTCGCGAAAGCGCCCGGTCTGCATGGCCTCGCGCACGTTGATGTTGGTGGCCGCGAGCACGCGCACATCGCTCTGAATCAGTGCGCGCCCACCGAGCCGCGAAAACTGGTGGTCCTGCAGCACGTGCAGCATTTTAGCTTGCAGGTGCGGACTCATTTCCGCGATTTCGTCGAGGAAGATGGTGCCCTTATTGGCCATTTCGAACTTGCCGGGCTTGGAGCGCACCGCGCCGGTGAAGGCGCCCTGCTCGTAGCCGAACAACTCAGATTCCAGCAGCTCGCTGGGAAGCGCGGCGCAATTCACCTTGATGAAGGCCTGGTGCGCGCGCGGCGAGCGCATATGAATCATGCGCGCCACCACTTCTTTGCCCACGCCGCTTTCGCCGGAGATGAAAATGGGCACGTCTACCGGAGCGATTTGCAGAATCTGCTGGCGGATTTTCACCATCTGCGGGCTGGCGGCGAGGAAACTCAGGTCTTCGGTGAGGCGCTCGCAGTATTCGCGCAGCGCTTCATTCTCCGCGCGCAGGTCGCTTTTCTGCTTGCACTTCAGCATGGCCGCATCGAGCTCGGACTTTTCGAACGGTTTGGTGAGGTAATCGCTGGCGCCCAGGCGGATGGCTTCCACCACGGTGCTGACTTCGTTGGAACACGAGAGCATGATCACGCTGAGCCGGCGGTCCAGTTGCATCATACGGCGCAGGGTTTCCAGGCCGTCCATCTCGGGCATGAGGACGTCGAGAATGACCAGATCGGGGCGCTCGCCGTCTTCGCTGAGGCGCTCCAGCGCGTCACTGCCCGAGGTCACCGTTTCCACTTGGTGGCCTTCGATCTCCAGCAGTGTCTGGAGGTATTTTCGAATGCTCGGCTCGTCGTCAACCACCAGGATTCGCTCTTGCTTTTCCGCCATGCGGG
>JBOGNS010000310.1:0-16251 GCA_050747305.1 Candidatus Acidiferrales bacterium
TGTTGAAGGCCGTTGAGGACGTCGTCACCCGCTACCCGCAAAGCCGCTGGACCGAAGACGCGCTCTACTCCACCGGAAATTACTACTGGGTGGAGCTCGATCGCGCCAAGGCTTCTGAATACTACGATCAGGTAGCGCGAAAGTTCCCGTTTGGCCGCAACGCCGTGGCCGCGCACTGGCGCGTCACTTGGACCACCTATCTCGAACAGCCCGAGCAGGCCGCCGCAAAATTCGAAGAGCACCTTACGCGCTACCGCACCGCCACCCCTTACACCGAGAACGCGCTCTACTGGCTCGGGCGCCTGGCCGAACGCAGCGGCGATGAGCCTCGCGCCCGCGCCTTCTACACCAAAGCCTTTGAGCGCTTCACGCAGAGCTACTACGGCCGCCAGGCTGCCGACCGCCTGAACCACATCGGCGCCGGCCGCACGGTGGAACTGGAGCTTCTTGCGCGGATCCCCAAAGCGACTCCTGCGCCCACGTTTGCAGACTCGGCGCCGGCCGCCGCTGAGCCTTATCGCGCTCGCGCGTTCGCGTTGATGGCGCTGGCGATGGAAAAGTACGCGGAGCAGGAATTGCGCGCCGCCTATTCGCTCACTCGCGCGCCGCGGCTGCTGCTGGAAGCGGCACAAGCCGCCCATCAAGCGCAACGCCACGGCGTGGGCATCACCATCGCCCGCCGCGTGGACCCGCATCTGGATTCGCGCCGCGTGGTGGAAGCGCCGGAAGAAATCTGGCGCGCCGTCTATCCCCTGCCCTATCAGGAGAGCATCGAGACCACCGCGGAGCGCAAAGGGCTCGACCCGATGATCGTCGCCGGGCTGATTCGCCAGGAATCCACGTTTCTCTCCGACGCCGTCTCACGCGCCGGCGCGGTGGGGCTGATGCAGGTGATGCCGCGCACCGGGCGCATTCTGGCGCGCCGCGAACGCGTGCCTTACTCGCGCAGCCGGCTGTTTCAGCCGGAGTACAACTTGCGCCTCGGCATCACGCACCTCGCGGACTTGATTCGCAATTACGGCAGCCTCGAGAAGGCGCTGGCTGCCTACAACGCCGGCCCGCATCGCGTGGCCGCGTGGACCGCCAGCGGCGATTTTGCCGAGCCGGCGGAATTCGTCGAGTCTATCCCCTTCAGCGAGACGCGCGAATACGTCCAGATCGTGATGCGCAACGCCGAAATCTACCGCCGCCTCTACTCCCCCAGCGAAGCCGGAGGCGGCCAATGAGCGCGCTGACCCCGGTTGGCCATCGGTGGCATTTTGTGGTAGCATTGTATTTGTTCTGATTACAGGGGTTCTTGATGCGCCACACGATTACGATCAGTTTGCCAGACGACCTCAAGCGCGCCTTGGATGACATCACGGCCGAGGAGCGCGTATCTCGCAGCGATATCGTTCGTGCTTCGCTGCAGGACTATATTTTCCTTCGAAGGTTCCGCGCCTTGCGGCGGCGCATGAGCGCGAAGGCTCGCGCTGCGGGGGTCTACACCGATGAAGATGTCTTTCAGCGCGTGTCATGAGGCTGCTGCTGGACACCAACGTCCTGATTGCAGCCTTTATTACGCGTGGCGTTTGCGCTGAACTGCTGGAGCATGTTGTCGAAAAGCACGAGCCCGTCGGCTCTTCTTACGTCCTTGCGGAGTTCCACGACAAATTGGTGAAGAAGTTCGCGATTTCACGCCGGGAGGCCACAGCGGCGGCCCACCTCTTGGCGTCGCGATTCGCCATGGTCGAGCCGGTCGAGTTGGGTGAGCGCGTGTGCCGAGATGCTGATGACGACCCCGTGTTGGCCACGGCCGTCGCAGGCCACTGCGCGTGCCTGATCACCGGTGATCGTGATTTGCTTTCGCTGAAGGAGTTCCGCGGTGTCGTCATCTTGTCGCCGCAACAATTCTGGAAATTCGAGGCGGAAGGACCTCCCTAACGCCCCGGCAAAAGGCTCCGCGTCTTGCCCTGGGTTATGATGGCTTCCTATGAGCACCCCCGTGATCGTCAACGCGAAGCAGATGATTTCAAGGAAGGCCGAGCGCTTCACCGAATCGGTGATCCGCGAAATGACGCGCCTGGCCATGAAGCACGGCGCCGTCAATCTCGCGCAAGGCTTCCCGGATTTTCCCGCGCCTGCCGCCATCAAGCAGGCTGCCGCGGACGCCATCGCCCGCGACATCAATCAGTACGCCATCACTTGGGGCGCTAAATCCCTGCGTGACGCCATCACCGAAAAATTTGCGCGCACGCAAGGCATTGAGATCGACCCGGAGCGCGAAATCACCGTCTGCTGCGGCTCCACTGAAGCCATGATGTCCGCCATGATGGCGGTGATCAATCCCGGCGATGAAGTGGTGGTGTTCGAGCCGTACTACGAAAATTACGGCCCCGACGCGATTCTCTCCGGCGCCACGCCGCGCTTCGTCAAGTTGCGGCCGGTAGCGCCGGCTTCTGGCCGGCGTAGTGTTGAAGAAGTTCTCCCGCCTGGCACGCAAGGCGGGCACGATGCCGGCGGTACCTGGGACTTCGAGCGCGCAGAACTCGCCGCCGCCTTCAACGCCAGCACCAAAGCCATCATCGTCAACACCCCCAACAATCCCACCGGCTTCGTCTTCCACCGCGAGCAGCTCGAATTCATCAGCGAACTGTGCATCCGCTGGAACGCCTTCGCCATCACCGACGAAATCTACGAGCACATTCTCTACGACGGCGCCGAGCACATCTCCATCGCGCGTCTCCCGCAGATGCGCGAGCGCACCATCACCATCAACGGCATGTCAAAAACTTACAGCGTCACCGGCTGGCGCGTCGGCTGGGCCATCGCCCCGCCCGAAGTAACCAACGCCATCCGCAAAGTGCACGACTTCCTCACCGTGGGCGCTGCCGCGCCCTTACAGGAAGCCGGCGCGGTCGCGCTGCGCCTGCCCGCCGGCTACTATGAAAAACTTGCCGCTGATTACCGCGTCCGTCGCGACCGCACCCTCGCCATGCTCACCGAAGCCGGCTTCCGCTGCTACAAGCCGCAAGGCGCGTACTACATCATGACCGACATTTCCGCCTTCCTGCCGCGTTGCGGCGCCGACGATGTCGCCTTCACGCGCCACTTGATTCAGGAAATCGGCGTCGCTCCCGTGCCCGGCTCCAGCTTCTACGCCAATCCCGCCGAGGGCGCGCGGCAAGTCCGCTTCACCTTCTGCAAAACCGACGCCACCCTCGACGAAGCCGCCCGCCGCCTCAAAAAACTCAGAACTTAGAACGCAGAACGCAGGACTCAGAACTCACGACGTAGTGATAGATGAAAGCAAATGTAGGTTTGACTGTCGTTCCGAGCGCGGCGAGGGAGGCGGACAAGCAGCGCCGAAGAACTCTTTTCGATCCGCCGTTTTTTTGGCGGATCAATCTCAGGGTGATCTCACCCCGATTGCGCCAAGGACACGGGATGTCAACAAGGCGTCCCGCGTTCTGAATGACCGATTGACTAGCCAAACTAGCAGCGCAGACGCAAGAGCTCGGGTTGTTCTGAGTTCTGAGTTCTGAGTTCTCAGGATTATTACCTTGACAAAAGGTTCGGGAGGGGCCAATGATTAGGCCCTTCCCGCGAAGGGATACTAACCCTTTCCCGCATCCACGGCTATGGCGCGGGAAGAAGAGGCCGCCTGTGACGGTTTGTATCGCTGCTGTTTGTGAGCAAGGCCGCGTGGCGGTAGCGGCCACCGATGGGGCTAGCTCCTTTGACGGTCAGGTATTCGATATTCGTCTAAGCAAGATGCGCTGGCTGGGCGAGTGGATGTTCCTCCATTCAGGTTTTCCGAGCAACTTCGACTTGATGACGCTAGACCTTCTGGAATGTAGTGTCCAAGAAAGCGAGTCCTTGAGACCAGAGAATATCATTGCGACCGTCCACGCGGGGTTCAGAAGGCGGCTTGCGGCATGGGCATCTGATCGGTTGCTGATGCCGCTGGGCACGAACCTCGCCGAGTTGCGGGAAAAGGGCGTGGCGATGTTTGGGGAGAAGAATGTCGGTCAGTTGATGTCTCGAATCATCGAAGCCGCTGAAGATTGGCCAGACCAACTGTTGCTAGTGGGCTGGGGCCACGGGCCGCGTCATTTTATCCTGCATGAGGAAAACAAAGACGGCTCACTTTCGCATGTTCCGAGCGGTTTCGCGGCCATCGGTTCCGGCGCTGCCGTGGCAATGTCACAGTTACATCTATTGGGTCAGGCCCCGCACAGCACACTAGAAGAAACTCTCTATCGCGTAGCCGCTGCGAAGTTCACAGCAGAACATGCGGAAGGGGTCGGCGTCAGCACGACCTTTCATGTCACATGGAAACAGCGACCGGAGGACGGCACACGTGACTCCGGTAGATTTCTGCGGAACAAAGAAAAGGACACGCTGAGAGCCATTTGGCATGAGTATGGAAACCCCAGAATGCCAGACGGGTTTTCCACTCCGACTCTACGCACGCCTTTCACGGAATTATCGGCCATCCTTCGGAGGAGCGAAGTCCCGGCGTACATCTATGATGAGGAAACCGGCGCTACTCGAAACGTGCGGCTGATGAAAGACAAAATGGAAGCAGGCAGTTAAATTCATCTATGCACTCCGCTTCTCTGCGGTCAGTTGAGCGAAGGTCAGCGGGTCAGCCGTGACCATGTGGCGGAGTGTGTCTATGAACAGGTCGCTCCGCTTGCGGCGGTTGAAACGAAACTCCATCTCTTGCAGGTAGGCGGGCAGATGCTTCGCGGAGACTTTGTGCCACGTTCCCATGATGCCGCGCTTCAACAGCGAGAACGCGGATTCGACGGTGTTGGTGTGAATGTCGCCCATCACATAGACCTTGCTGCTGTGATTGATGGTTTTGTGCGGCGCTTTCACGCTGGCCTTCTTCATGGCGACCGGATGCGAAGAGAAATCGTCGGTGATAATCACGTCCACATCCTCGCTGACATTCTCGCGAATATACTTCGCCAGTGTGCCGGACTTAGCATCGCTGGCATGGAAGAAGCGCAGATCACCGCTGCGCTTGCGGATGCCGACTACCACCTGCTTGTTGTCCCAGCGTGCGACCTTGCCTTTGCCACGATTCACACCGCCGATATAGGTTTCGTCCATTTCGACTGTGCCGTCGAGCATCGGCTTTTCGGTAGCGGCCATCGCTGCGCGGATGCGGTGACAGAGATACCATGCGGTCTTGTAGCCCATGCCGAGGGTGCGCTGAACCTGACAGGCCGACATGCCCTTCTTCGCTTCGCACAGCAGCATCGTGGCCGCCAACCACTTGAACAGGGGCAGGTGGGTATCATTGAAAATCGTGCCGGACAGCACGGAGAATTGGTAGTCACAGTCCTTGCAGTAGAAAAGCTGCTTCTCAGTTTCGAGCTTGACGGCATCGGCCTTGCACCGTGGGCAGCGCACGCCTTCGGGCCAGCGCAGCCGCACAAGCAACTCGCGGCACTTTTCTTCCGTGGGGAACATGGTGTGCAAGTCAATTAGGTTCATTGGAGACCTCGCATGGAGAAGGCAAGACGCAAAATGCTGGAAAAGATGCCGACGCGGAAGCTGATAGCCTCGGTGAAGAAAGACATCCGGCGCATCATCCGAGCGGCGGCTAACCCGAAGCGCAAGAAGAAGTAAGCAACCATGAGGGAATCATGGCATACGGCCCTGCTTTTGTCAAGGTAATAATCCTGTGAGTTCTGAGTTCTGAGTTCTGCGTTCTGCGTTAGACTTCAGACCACCTTTTGCTATTCTTCCGAGTCTAAAAGCCAAGATAATCCCCGACCGGGGTGGGGGAGGTTCAGGTGGCTACATCTTCTTCGACGGCAGTATCCGCGCGCCAATCCAATGCCGGGCGCGCAATTCTCTGGGGCGGGCTCGTCGCCGGCGTATGCGACATCACCTACGCCATCGTGTCCAACATGATGCGCGGAGGCGCGTGGGATCGCACCCTGCAATCGGTCGCCAGTGGCTGGTTCGGCCGCGCAGCCTTCAGCGGCGGAATGCCCATGGCGGCGCTGGGGCTGGCGTCGCACTTCCTGATAGCGTTCATCTGGGCCGCTCTGTACTACGCCGCGAGCCACGCGCTGAAGCCGCTCGCCCAGCGGCCCTTCATCTTCGGCCCGCTCTACGGCGCGCTGATATACGTGCTGATGAATACCCTGGTCGTGCCGCTTTCCTCCGCGCCCTTCACCCTTCCCTTGCGCCTCACGGGCTTACTGGTACACATGTTCCTCGTCGGCCTGCCCATCGCGCTCGCCGTCAACCGCTACTCGAAAACACGGTGAACCGGCGTCATGGAGTGCGGCGGCTTCCACCGGTCAAACGCAGCAGCCTGCGGCCGAAGAACTGTTCGCGCGCATCGAAGCAAGCTTGCTTTTCACGTAACGTCCGACCAGCAAGGCGGCCGGATAGGTGATTTCCTCCTCTCCTTGCGCATGCATCGTCAGCTCCTCGGCAAAGCGGACGCCTTCGGCTTTCTTTTCAGCCTTCGCGGCCTCGCTGAGCTTTTCCAACGCCGCGATAAGTTCCTTGTGCTCGGAAAGCATGACCGGCATCTCAGCTTCCAGCTTGTCCGTCAGTTTCAGTACCTCGGCCATCGCAGGTTCGAACTTGCCTTGCGATAGCGGGACCAACAGGCCAAGCGGCGGCAACGCATACTGCTCTTCCTTCTCAAAATGATGGCTCAGGACCTTTTCCACGGCCCTGGCAGCTTCGGATGTCTCCCCGCCTGCCTGTGTCAGCCGCTCGAGTGCGGCATGGAGCTCTTGGTGTTCGAGCTCGATCGATTGCGGAATCGGGAACTTCATCGTACTCTCCCGCGCGGCTTGGGGGCGCACATCGTGAGAGCCGCACAGCAATCCGGCCACAAGCATTAGAAATGTTACTGCTTTGTTTGTGATCATGGGAACCCTCCTTAATGCCAGGAAAATCCGCCCACAGCGACTTAAGTCCCGAATAGCAAACCTCCCTTATGATATACGAGCGCGTTGACTTCGTTTTCCGCGCCGCCTAACATTCCCGCCGCTGTAAGCCTTTTTTCGGGGAGGCGCAACCATGCGGATCGCGACGGCGCTGTGCACGCCCATCCTTCTCTTGGCGGCGGTCTCCACGGGACAAACGCAGCGGCCCACGGCCGAAGAACTGTTCGCGCGCATCGAAGCGCCGCAATCGCCCAACCGCCAGGGTTTCGACTCCTTCACCGTGCCGGAACTGATGGAGCGCTTCAACGTGCCCGGCGCCAGCATCGCCGTAATCCAAAACTTCAAGGTGCATCTCGCGAAGTCCTATGGAATGGCCGACGTTACCGCTGCCGCGCCGGTCACCGCAGAAACGCTTTTCCAAGCCGCGTCGATCAGCAAGCCGGTCACCGCGGTGGCCGTGATGCGCGCTGTACAAGCCGGCAGGCTCGACCTCGACGCCGACGTGAACACCTATCTGAAATCCTGGAAAGTGCCGGAGAACGAACACACCCGCACCCAGCCGGTCACGCTGCGCGCGCTGCTCAGTCACACCTCCGGCGCCGGCGACGGTTTCGGCTTCCCCGGTTATCATCCTTCCGCCGAGCTTCCCACGCTGGTGCAGATCCTCAACGGCGAAAAACCTTCCAACGTCGGACGCGTTTTCTGGGAACGTCCGCCGCTCGTCGCCGCGAAATATTCCGGCGGCGGCACGGTGATTGTGCAGCTCATCCTCACCGAAGTTTTGGGCAAAGATTTTGCCGCGCTCATGCGCGAACTGGTGCTCGATCCCGTCGGTATGACGCATAGCACATTCGAGCAGCCGCTTCCCGCCGCGCGCGACAAGCAAGCGGCTCGCGCGCACGATGGCCGCGGCCGCGCCATGGACGCCAAGTGGCACGTCTACCCGGAGCAAGCGCCCGCTGGCTTGTGGACCACGCCCGCCGACCTGGCCAAGCTGGCCATCGAAGTGCAAAAAGCCCTGCGCGGCCAATCGAAGTTTCTCACGCGCGCATCGGCGCAGGAACTCACCTCGCCCGTCGGCGCGGGCGGCTTTGCTGTCGGCTTCGGCGTGGATCAGCGCGGCGAAGGCTGGTACTTCTTGCACGGCGGCAGCAATTGGGGCTTTCAGTGCGATCTGCTGGTGCACAGGCTGAAAGGCTACGGCGTCGTGATCATGACCAATAGCAACAGCGGCCGCCCGCTCATCAACGAACTCGAAGCCCGCGTCGCCGCTGCTTACAACTGGGACTCCCTCGATAAGCCCGTCCCCCGCTAAAGATTCACGGATTTTCAGCGCGCTGGCCCCGAAGCCCTGCAAAATGAGAGATACTGGCAAATACGGCCGCTACAAAGACTCCATCATTCAGGATGCTAGATTGAAGCTGGAGGGAAAACCATGAGCAAGACGATGAGTATCCGCATGGATCGCGACAACTATGAATTTCTAAGCGAGATCACAAAGGAGGAACGCAGCGATCTCTCCAAGGCGGTTCGCGATATGGTCACGCGCGGCAGGATCTTGCTGGCGGTGGAGAGATACAAGAAGGGAGAAGCCTCCCTGGCTAGGGCTGCCGAGCTGGCCGGGCTTCCCTTGGGGCAGATGATCACCCTCCTGGCGGAATTTGGAGTGGAGAGCAGATTGGAGAAGGAAGACTATCTCCAGGGGCTTCAGAGTTTGAAAAAAGTATGGTGACCTCCTTGAGGCACGGGAGCGCGGGATAGAAACCACGCAAAGCGAGCCGTGTGACTTACAACATGCCGATTCTGGCAGCGTTGCGCCGCGGGATAGCAAGGCTCGGTTGTCGAAGCTGAAGAGCGAATCGCTGAGCCGCCGACCGCCGTGAGAACCGCAGAAACCGCCGTGAAGCCGTCCGCGACCGCCGCGAGGGTCGCCGCGACGGCCGCCGCCACGCCCCCGCCGCCGCGGCAAATTCGGCGCAGGTGCTCGAACTTTTTCTGCACCCTCCTCGTAGCCCTTCGATATGGACCTGAACGCTTACCCCCACCTCGACAATCTTGGTGCGGACTTGCGCGACGCGTGGCGCGGCCTGCGCCGCGACCCCGGCTTCAGCGTTGTAGCCATCTCCATCGTCGCTGCGATGCTGTCTGTCAACCTGATGCTGTTCGCGTTTCTCGACGCGTTTTTTCTCCGGCCGTTGCCCATCGCCGGAGCAGAGCGCCACTTCGAGCTTTCCGTTCGCGACGAGCACGGCCGCATCGAGCGACGCTGGCCGCTTGCCCAAGTGGAGAATTTTATCGCCAGCCACGCCGGCGTGCTCGAAGCGGGCTACGCCTTCGCCGAGCGGCGGGTGATTGTCGGCAGCGGCGAAGACGCGAAGCGCTCCTACGTCGAGGTGGTCTCGCCCTCGTACTTCGATCTCCTCAAGCCGCCGCTCGCGCGAGGTCGCGTGCCGCGCGCCGATTCCTCCGGCTCGCCGGAGCCTGCCATCCTGCTCAGCCACACCGGGTGGAAGCGCCTCACCGGCAGCGACCCCAACGCGCTGGGCCGAACGCTGCTGGTGGACGGCGTCTCGCTCACTATCACGGGCGTCCTCGCTGAGAATGCGGGCGGCCTCGAACCGGTCACGCCCGACTTCTGGATGCTCGCCGGCGCAGCCGATCGCACTTCGCGCGCAGCGGCCGTGGCGGAGTATTCGATTGGCGGAGTGCTGCGCGAAGGCATCACCGTCGAGCAGGCCGCTGCGGCCCTCGCGCCGGCTGCGGATGCCTTACACCCCGGCACGACGCCGTCCGCGCGAGGCAGCGTCCTCATCGAGTTGCGCCCAACGTTTCTGCGCGAGCGAGGCGAGCTTCAGCCGCTGGCGCTGGCGCTGCTATTTCTCTTCGGACTGGTAACGCTGACCGCCGGCGCGAACCTCACCAGCCTGTATCTCGCGCGCGCCGTCGTCCGCCGCCGCGACCTCGGGATTCGCGCGGCACTCGGCGCTTCTCGCGTGCGTTTGATCCGGCACATCCTCACCGAAAGCCTGCTGGTTGCGGGCGCCGCCGCGCTGGTCGCTTGGGCCGTTTCCGCTTTCAGCATTGCCGCGCTGCAGGGAGTGGTGTTCGGCATCGTCAGCGACGCGGGCATGTCCATGCGGCCCATTGAAGTGGACGGGCGCATCGCCGTCGCCGGCCTGCTCCTTGCCGCCGTGATGGGAATCGGCTGCGGCCTCGCGCCTGCATTGCACACCACGCACGGAGCTCTGGAAGTTGCATTGCGGCGCGACAGCCTGTGGCTTGCAGGCCGCGTCAGCGCTGGCCGGCTCCGCGGCGCACTCGTGGTGCTGCAAGTCGCATTGAGCCTTCCGTTGCTCGTCGGCGCGGGGATTCTGGTCCGCACCGCCGCCACGGCCGCTCATTTCGACCCGGGCTTCGGCCTCGACGGCCTGATTGACCTGCGCGCGGATTCGCCGTCGCCCCGCCTGCTCGCTCATTTGCGCGAGCTACCGGGCGTCGCCGCCGTCAGCACGGCAGCTTGCACGCCTCTCACCGGCCCGCTGCGGCGCATACCGGCGCGCGTCAACAACGCCGTCGTGCGCGTGGGCACGAACCAGGTCAACGAAGATTACTTCGCTACTTTCGCCATTCGCGTCATCGGCGGCCGCAATTTCCATCCGCACGAAACCGCACACCGCGCGCCCGTAGCCATCGTGAGCCAGGCCGCCGCGCAACGCCTCTTCCCCAACGCCAACGCGCTCGGCCGTACCGTCGATCTAAAAAAAAGCGGCGCGGAGGATCAATTTGTCGCGCACGAGATTGTCGGCGTCGTCTCCGACGTCGCCAACGGCTTTTTCTTCGAAGGCCGCGATGCGGTCTACACGCCCGCGAGCCTCGAAGCCGGCGCGCCGGAAATCCTGGTGCGCCTGGAGCGCTACAGCTCCGCCGAGCTCATCCGCCTGCGCACGGCCTGCGCCGACGTGGGTGCTTTCTGCGAACCGCACACTCTGCGCAAGATCCTCGGCCTGCAAAGCGTTCCCTTCCTCGTCGGCGGACAAGTCGCGTCAAGTCTCGGCCTGCTGGCCCTGGGACTCGCCTGCCTCGGCCTGTACGGACTGGCGCGATTTACCGTCGTCCAGCGCGCTCGCGAATTCGGCGTACGCTTTGTCCTTGGGGCAACCCGGGCGCAAATCCTCGGCCATGTGCTCGCCGAATCCTCGCGGCGCTCCGGCCTCGGCATCGCCATCGGTCTGCCTGTCAGCCTTGGACTCTCTGCGCTCCTGGCCTCGTTGGTTCCATTCCTGGAATCCTTCGATCTCGTGGCCTACCTGCTGGTGCCCTTGACTCTCATTGCGTGCTCGCTGCTGGCAACTTTGTTCCCTGCCCTGCGCGCGGCGGCCATCGACCCCATCAGCGCCATTCGCGAGGAGTGACGCTTTCAACGAGAGCCTCCGAACTGTCCGGGTTGCAAGCGCCACATTTCGAGCTATCTACAGGCTGTCGCAACATTTCACGCGCTTTCGTGTTTCATCCTTCGTGGGGCAGGAGCCGATCGAACTTGGAGGACTTGAACATGCGACACCGATGGTTGACGTTGCCGTTGCTGGCTGCAAGCTTTTTGGCGGTGGGAGCGCAAAGCGCTGAGGCCGCGGCGCAGAATTCTGAGCATGCCGCCGTGGCCGCGCGGCGCCATGCGCGTCATCACCGCCGCGCCTGGGACCGGCGCGAAGACCGGTGGGACCGTCGTGAGGATCGCCGCGACTGGCGCGAAGATCGTCGCGATCGCCGCGAAGACCGCTGGGATGCGCGTCACGACGGCGGCCGCCGCGACCGCCGCGAAGACATCCGCGATCGCCACGAAGACCGCCGGGATCGCCGTGAAGACGTCCGCGACCGTCGCGAGGATCGCCGCGACCGCCGCATCCCGCCCCGTGCGCCGCGCCGCCGCGCGTGATTCGTTTGCCCCACACTACACAGCTAACGCCTTCAGCGCCCCGTCGTCTCGAGCCAAGTTTGCACCCCGCCCGAGACGGCGTTTGCGACCCTCACGTCGCGAAACAAGCGATTGAGGACTCCCGGTAGTGGCTCCTGCCCCTTAGCCGACCGCTCAGCGCATTTTTGCAATCAACAAATCACGAAATCACGCAATCGGCCGTTTTCTTGCTATTCTCATCTGCGTGCAATTCGCGCGATCCGTTTCCGTACTGTGCATCGCCGCGCTCACCGCTGTGAGCGCGCAAGCGCCATCGCCGCCGGCCGAGCCACTGCCCCAGGATCCGATAGCCGCCCCGCCCGCCGCGCCGCTGCCCACACCGGTCAGCGTGATCGTCATTGATCCCGCACACGGCGGCGCCGATGCTGGCGCGCGCGGCGCCGCCAGCATCCTGGAGAAAGACATCGTGCTGCACTACGCGCTGCTGCTGCGCGACCAGCTCCAGCGCCAGGGCTTGCGCGCCGTGCTCACGCGACAAGGCGCCGAAGCCCCGGCCTACGACGAGCGCGCTGCCATCGCTAATTCCTACCGCTCGGCGCTTTACATTTCGCTGCACGCCGGATCCACTGGGCCGGCCGGTACTGCGCGCTGCTACTTCGACGCCACCGCGACCATCGCCACGGCACTGCAACCGGTTTCCGCCGGCGCACCCATTCCGTGGGATCGCGCGCAGCAGCCCTACGCGGAAATTAGCCGCCGTCTGGCCGCGCTGATCCAGGCGCAACTCAAGCAGCAATTCCCCAACTCGCCCGCCGAGCCGGCCGCAATTCCCGTGCGCCCGTTGCGTAACGTTGCGGCTCCGGCAGTGGCGGTGGAAGTCTCCAGCGTCTCTGCCGCCAATCGCGAGCAGCTCGACAGCATGGCCGTGCCATTGGCTGAAGCCATAGCCCGCGCGCTCGCCGAATTTCGCGGAGGCGGCGGATGACCCGGATGGACGCCGCACGATGAGTCGCACCGCAAAAATCGCCGCCGCTTTTCTCGCCCTGTGGGTCACGCTGGCCGCCTATTGGCTGCACACCGTGCAGCAGGTGGCGCGCATCGAAGAGCACAGCGACGAGCGCGCGCGCCGCGAAATCACGCTGCCCCCGGTGGCCAGCGCCTCAGACAAGCCGGCGCAGGCGCGACTCTATCGCGTCAATGCCGCGGGCACGGCCATCGAGCCTGTCGCCACCGAACTATCGCTTTCCGCCGACCCGGCGCTGCGCGCGCGCCAGCTTATCGCCGCGCTGGCCGCGCTCGAGCCTGCCGGCGGCCTGCGCACTTTGCCGCCCGACACCGCGCTGCTCGAGTTTTATCTGCTGCCGGACGGCGCGGCGATTGCCGACTTCTCCGGCGCGCTCTCCAGCGCCATGCCCTCCGGCATCCTCAGCGAGCATCTCGCACTCGACGCCATCGCGCGCACGCTGGCCGATAACCTCGCCGATCTTCGCCGCCTCAAGATCGTAATCGCCGGCCAGGAAATGGAAACACTCGCCGGCCACGTGGACCTCACCACCTTCATCGAGTTGCGCCCCAACACCGCCGGCGAAAAGTCCGCCAAGCTCACCCCATAGAGGCAGGCCCCCGTCCCTGCCCTTCTGGAGTGCGGCGGCTCGCCGCCGTTCTGACCAGCGCGAAGCTCGCTTCGCGCGGTCTATGCATCGCTCGCGCCCTTTCAATCCGCCTCATTGACAGATCCTACGCCGCGCACCTACAGTGCCATCTGCGCGCATTTCTTGCGCAGCCATCGCCGGCTCGTCCCAGCGCCGAGGCTCCCGCCTCGGCGCACTTGACGACGCTATGCCGGCCACACCGGAGGCCCATTGCGAACCGACGGACGCGCCGCAGACCAACTTCGCGCCGTGAAACTCACGCCCGACTTCATCCCCACCGCCGAAGGCAGCGTGCTCATCGAAGTCGGCCAGACGCGCGTGATCTGCACGGCCACCGTAGATGACGGCGTCCCCAGCTTCCGCAAGGGTTCCGGGCTTGGCTGGATCACTAGCGAATACGGCATGCTGCCGCGCGCCACCGAGCAGCGCACCGCGCGCGAAGCGGCGCGCGGCAAGCAGTCCGGCCGCACGCAGGAAATTCAGCGGCTCATCGGCCGCGCACTGCGCGCGGTCACCGACTTTAAAGCGCTCGGCGAGCGCACCATCTGGGTGGACTGCGACGTGATTCAGGCCGACGGTGGCACGCGCACCGCCGCCATCACCGGCGGCTTCGTCGCCGTGGCGCTGGCGCTGGAGCGGCTGGTCGCCGCGGGCTTCCTCACCGCCGTGCCGCTGCGCGATTCGGTGGCTGCCGTCAGCGTGGGACTCATTGCCGGTGAGCCGCTGCTCGACTTGAATTACGAAGAAGATTCCGCCGCTGAAGTGGATATGAACGTCGTGCTTACAGGCGCAGGCCAGTTCGTCGAGGTGCAAGCCACCGCCGAAGGCCGCCCCTTCGGCCAAGGCGAATTTGCCTTGCTGCTGGACTTGGCAGCCAAAGGCATCCGCACCCTCGCCGTGCACCAGCAAAACCTCCTCAAGATGAGCTTCAAGAAAGCCGCCCGGTAGTACAGATTTGGCGTGCGGCGGCTTGCCGCCGTTCTCCCCGCGCGGCGCTTGCTTCGCGCGATCCTCCGCCCCGACGTTTCGCAATGCGCCCTACGTTACAATGGCGACCTAAAGGTCGCCCCTACATGCGCATCCTTCTCGCCTCTTCCAACCCCGGCAAGCTGCGCGAATACCAAGCGCTCGCCGCAGGCCGCGCTGTCGAATTCGCGCTGCTGCCCAACTTCGCGTCCCTGCCCGCCTTCGACGAATCCGCGCCTACCTTCGCAGAAAACGCCGCAGGCAAAGCGCTCCACTACAGCCGCTACGCCGCCGACGCAGTCATCGCCGACGATTCCGGCCTCGTGGTCCCCGCGCTCGGCGGCGCCCCGGGCGTCAACTCCGCGCGCTACGCCGGCCCCAACGCCACTGACGCCGACCGCATCGCCAAGTTGCTCGCCAACCTCCACGTAGGGGCGGGCCCCCGTGCCCGCCCTTCCGCCCCGCCTGCACGCCTTTCCAGCCCCCGCGCCCGCGCCTCTCGCTCCACTGCCTTTCCGTCAACTGGAGCCGTGACCGAAACACCCATCCCCGCACGGCCCAAAGCCCGCTTCGTCTGCGCCCTCGCGCTCGCGCAACAAGGCCGGGTGCTCGCCGTTTTTTCGGATGCCGTGGAAGGTGAGTTGCTCGACGCGCCACGCGGCGCCGGCGGCTTCGGCTACGATCCTATCTTCTTCTTCCCGCCGCTGGGCCAAACCTTCGCCGAAATCCCCCGCACAGAAAAAAACCGCATCAGCCACCGCGGCCGCGCCTTCGCCAAGCTCCTGCGCTATCTGTCGAGGTAGTTCGCTAGAGGCTCCACCTATGCGCTAGCGACGCAAGCTTTCAACGCAGATGAACACAGATACAAAACCGATGAACGCAGAAGTCGGGTGTGGTCCCTTTGTTAAATCCGCGTTTATCAGTCCCAATCTGCGCTCATCTGCGTTGAATGTCTGAGTTCTGCGTTCTGAGTTGGAGTTACTGCCCGGAAGCCGTCGGCGCACCGACGGGCCGCGTGCCCGCGCGTTGCAACCCGGGCTCAATGGGCGGTGGCAGCATGGCGAGATAGCCGTCGCGCAGCGCAGCGAATTCCGCAAAATCACTCTTCGCCACGGGAACCGCGGGCGGCAGCCGCAGCGCTTCAAAGTTGCGATACTTGCCGTGCTGGGTGATGCGGAAATCCAGATGCGGTCCCGTGGATAATCCCGTGGAGCCGACCAGCCCGATGCGCTGGCCTTGCTCGACGCGCTGGCCCGCGCGCACCAGGATCCGCGAGAGGTGCAGATACATCGTCTCGAATCCATTCGAGTGCCGCAGGTGCACCATGCGCCCGTTACCGCCCTTGCGCCCCGTAAAGAGCACGCGCCCGCTGCCGATGGCCTGCACCGGCGACCCGGCCGGCGCGCCGTAGTCAATTCCCAGGTGCGGCCGCCGCCGCTTCAGCACCGGATGGAACCGGCTGCGGCTAAAGCGCGATGTCACGCGACCGCCAAATACCAGCGGCGAGCGCAGAAACATTTTCTGCAGCGAGCTGCCGTCCGGCGCATAGTAGGCAGGCCGCCCGCGCGCGTCCCGGAAGAGCACCGCTTGATAGTCTTGCCCTTCGTTCACGTACTCCGCAGCAAACACGCGGCCATAAGCCACCGACCCATCCGAGTAGGTTTTCTTCTCGAAGGCCACGCGAAACGTGTCGCCCACGCGCGGCTCGGTGTTGAAGTCAATGTCCCAGCCGAAAATATCGGCGATGAGCATCACCATTTCCGGCGTTTCCCCGGCGTCCAGCACCGCCTCCCACAGCGACGTCTTCAGC
>JBOGNS010000311.1:0-1820 GCA_050747305.1 Candidatus Acidiferrales bacterium
GCACTCCACATTACGGCGGATGCTAAGCAAAAGGGGCGACCCGCGATGGGTCGCCCCTTCTTCTGTCCAGCTACGACTGTGGTCCCCGGTTAGGACGTTGTGAACCATGTTGACGAAAGTCTGTCGCGGCGTCATGAGCTTGCTCGGCAGCAAGTTAGGCGACGCCGCTGTTGTCTAGTGGCGGTGATTGCACCACGCGCCATGGGAAGAGTGGCGGTGACGGCGGCCGTCGCGGCTCCAGAACCAGTCATTGTTGCGTCCGCGACTGTTGCGCCAGCGGGCGTTGTCGCGATCGCGTCCGCGGTTCCAAATGTTGTCCGTGCGCCCGCGGTTGCGGCGCCAGCGGACGTTGTCGCGGCGGTCGCGATCGCGCCAGCGGTCATCGCGGTCACGGTCGCGTCCCCAGCCCCACCAGTTGTCGTCGCGGCCACGGTCGCGCCCACGGCCCCAGCCAAACGTGCCGCATTGCGCGCGCACGCGGCTGAGCTGCGCGCGGCGTTCGCGAGCCCGCTCGGAATACGGCCCGCGGTTGCGGATGGCGTCGCGCAGCCGGTCTTCGGCCTTGTTAATCTGCCGGCGGCAAGCGTCGCGGCTGCGGTTACGATCAGCCTGTGCCGTCCCTGCCCCCACAGTCAGCGCCAGCGCTGCCGCGGCTCCGAGAAATGCGATCTTCATGCTCATCGATCTCTCCTTATCCCTGACGCCGAAGCCCGTGTGGATCGGCTCTGCGCAGGGCTGCGGGCTCGCGCTGGGCGTCGCTCCAAACTGCTCGGAGCGCCATCCCGCTAGAAACGGGACTCGCGGCCCAGCAATGCGATGTAGGGTGAGTGGCGGGGGGTTGCCTGCCGGTTGAGGGGCGAGAAAATGTTGAGTGCGAATGGGGCGGGAATGACGTTAAAGGGTTAAACGGTGAAAGGGTTAAAGCACGGTGTGGCCGCCGCTTCTGGTTGACCGCATCCGCGGGCCAGAAACCGGCACCCAGCCTCCACCTAGCCCTTTAACCCTTTCACGCTTTCACTCTTTAACTTTCTTCACGGGCGCCAATCGCCGTCCAGGCCCATGTGATAGCGCTCCATCTGTGTGCGCACTTTTTCGAAGGCTTCGTCCACCGAGTCGGCGAATTGCAGCAGGTCGTAATCGCTCTGGCTAATCGTGCCGACGCGCACCATGGTCCTCCAGTTGATCACGCTGTTCCAATACTTGCGGCCGTAGATCAGGATCATGTTCTTGCGCGTCATTTTGCCGGTCTGCACCAGCGTCAGCATTTCCCACAGTTCATCCATGGTGCCGAAGCCGCCGGGGAAGACCACCAGCGCCCTGGCCAACTGCGCGAACCACAGCTTGCGCATGAAAAAGTAGTGGAAATGGAAGTTCAGTTCCGGGCTGATGTACGGGTTGGGAAACTGCTCGGAAGGAAGCTGGATGCCCAAGCCCACCGACTTGCCGCCGGCTTCTTTCGCGCCGCGGTTGGCGGCCTCCATGATGCCGGGGCCGCCGCCGGAGCACACCACAAAGCGCCGCGGCATCTCGCCGAAGGTCATGGACCACTCGGTGATGCGCTTGCCGAGCTCGCGCGCCTCTTCGTAATAGCGCGACATGGCCAGCCCATGACGCGCCGCGCGCACCCGCATCGGCTTATCCTTGGTCCCCCGCGCTTCCGTCGCGCGCCGCAGCTTGCGCAGCGCCTGCTCGCGCGAATCAATGCGCGCCGAGCCGAATATCACGATGGTGTCGTGCACGCCCTGCTTGCGCAGCCGCACCAGCGGATCGAAATATTCCGCCATCATGCGCAGCACGCGCGCCGGCTTGCTGTCCATGAA
>JBOGNS010000312.1:0-8350 GCA_050747305.1 Candidatus Acidiferrales bacterium
CGCCGGGATTGCTGCGCATGAACACTTCCGCCCAGCGCTGGCCCAGGATCACCATGGTGTCCGAGCCTTTGATGGTGACGTTGCCGCCGCCCGCCGCCGATTCGGAACGCTCCCGTCCTCCGCATGCGGCCGCGAGCGCGGCGATCCCCGCCGCCAGAAAAATTGCTAATGCGATACAGCCTTTTTTCGATTTCACGTTCGTCCTCCTGATTCACTGCAACCTGTAGGTCGCCATTTTTCGCAATCAACGGCCAAGTCAGCATGGCGACCTAAAGGTCGCCGCTACAGCCACTCGCCCTCTCGAACGAAGGGAAATTGTCACAAATCAATGTGACGGCAATGTGACAGCCCCTTACCCTCATGACCCATACCCTAAAATCTGTAGACCAAATCCATTTGCAGCCGCGAAAGGAACCGCTCCTCGGGGCTGGCGGGTGTGGTGAGCTGCCGCCCGAAGAGGCTCGTAAAATTCAGCGTGACCGCGCGGTTGGTCTGATAGCCAAAGTTCAGCCGGTGCGTGGCCACATTGCTGGGCGCGCGCAGGTCGCTGTAGTTGAAGGCGCCCAGCACCGCTTCGCGTTCGATGCGCGCGAAGGTGTAGCCGAAGGCAAAGTCGCCCGGCTCGCGCGTCTGTCCGATTTGCACTTCCGCCCAATGCGCGTGCCGGTCGCGCGGATTGCACACCGGCTGCGGCGGCGCGATGTTGACCAGATTGGTGCAAGCGCGGGTGTTGGTGGCGAAGTCGAACTGCAACATCAGCGGCCAGCGCGACGACCACGTGCTCACGTCGAAGCGCGCAATCAAATCGAGGATGCCGAACTTCGATGCAAACTGCGTGGCCGTGGCGGAGTGCTGGTTGGTGCTGCCGCTGAGCCGCAACAGGGTTTGCGCCGCGCGTACCGGGTCGGTGCGATTCCAGTCGTAAAACGCGGCATACGTGGAAAGCTTTACGCGGCTGCCGAGGTCCCAGTGCGTCTGAATTTGCCCGCCTTGCAGAAAGCTATCCGGCCCGCCGCTTACTTCATTGAACGGCAATTGAAAGCCGATGAGCGTGATTCGCTTGAGCGTTGCCGTGCGGATTTGGAACTCCAGCACCTCGGAGAGGCCTTCCGGGTTGACGTCATTATCCAGCACCATCTCTGTGCGGTACCACGGGGCGTTGAATTTTCCGCCGACCAACGTCAGCTCGCCGGTGTTGCGCAGCAGCGATTTCCCCCACACCGGCTCGTATTGCAGGAAGGCGCGGTCGACGTTGATGGGCTTGCGCTCGAAAAACGTATCCATCGTTTGGTTGGTGGAGATGGGATCGGTGTCCGTGCCGCTGGCCAGCATCAGCCCGCCGCTCCATTCATCGCTGAATTTGGCGTTGGCGTTGAAGCGCAGGCGGAAGCGCGGCCGGTGGCGGCTCTCCGGTTCCGGCACGGCGACCGCGCCGCCGCCGAAGAATGGCTCATAGCGCAGGCGCAGATCGCCGCTGAAAGAGAAATTGCCAAGTTGCCGCAGCTTCGACTCGGAAGTTTTCTGCGCGGCGGCAACCGTGCCTTCGAGCTTGGCGACGCGGTCAGCGAGTTCGGCCTGCTGCGCAGGCGGGGGAGCATTTGACGCCACGAACGGCATATCCGCGCTGCGCGTGGTGACCACCGCGGACTGCACCGTAGCTCCCAGTGCGCGGCTGCTCGCCAGCAGCAGATGCTCGAGCCGTCGCTCCAGCACCGCCATGCGCTCCTGCTGCTCGCGCATCGCGATGCGCTGCGCCGCAAGATCGCGGCTCTGCTGCTCCACCAGCGCGGCAAGGCGATTCACCGCCGCCAACAGATTTTCTTTGGTATTGCCGCTGGCGCCGTCATCCACCGATGCCGGTTGCTGGGCTGCCGCCGCAGGCCCCATCCCCAGCGCCAGCACGCATACACATCCACAGGCGAATGCACCTGCGATTCGCGCAAAATTGCGCATGACACCCTCCTGAGTTTTCTTGGCTTCTTCTTTCGGATTCTGACCCCGCACTTGCGAACCCCTCAGAATACCGGCTTATGCATTTTGGAGCAGCGCCGTACCCCGCGACGCCCCTTCGACGGCACGAGGTTACGTTGCGGTATTGACCGCGTCATGACCGGAACGTGACGCGCGTGATACGCGGGCCGTGCGGGCAGTCGATTCGCTGCACCAATGCTTCGTGGTACATCGACATTCAGGGACCAAATGCAGGCTAGACAGGAGATTCTGAGGTTGATCGACCCCTGAAATGTCATGAGGCGGGCAGAACCAGGGTAAAGGTGGAGCCGCGGCCCACTTCGCTTTCCAAATCAATGTGGCCGCCGTGCGCTTCGGCGAGGTGGCGGGCGATGGCGAGGCCCAGTCCGGTGCCGCCCACTTCGCGCGACCGCGCCGCATCCACACGGTAAAACCGTTCAAAAATGCGGTGCTGCTGGTCGTGCGGGATGCCGATGCCGGTGTCTGCGACCGAGATTCGCACCCAGGGGATGGTGCAGGCACTTTCCAATGACCGGGCGGCTGCAGCGTCGGGCCGAGGCTGCGAAGCCTCAGCGCGCGCAGGCTGAAAGCCCGTGCCACTGGCGCGCACGGTGATATGTCCGCCTTCCGGCGTGTACTGCACGGCGTTATCCAGCAGGTTTTGCAGAATTTCTGCGAGCCTGCGCGCATCGCCGCGGACGCGCAAAGAACGCGGATCGTCCGGGTATGCCACCTCGATGGCGATACGTTTGTCCGCGGCGCGAAACCGCCCGGTCTCGGCGCAAGACTCGATCAAATCCGCGACATTCACCTCGCGGAGTTCCAAGTCCAGCTTGCCTGCTTCAATTGATGAAAGCTTCAGCAGATCATCGGTGAGCCGCGCCAGTCGCATGGCGTGCTCGCGGATAATTTCGAGAAAGCGAACGCGGTTGGCCGCATCGTCGAGCGCGCCGCCGAGCAAGGTTTCTGCGAAGCCCTGGATCGCAGTGAGTGGCGTCTTGAATTCGTGTGAAACATTTGCGACAAAGTCCCGCCGCGCGCGCTCCAGCCGCCGCAGCTCGCTGATGTCGTGCAGCACCAGCACCGCGCCGTAACGCCGTTCGCCGGGGGCCACACTGGCGCTATCACCGTCGCCTGCGCGTACCGGCCCGGCAGTCACGGCAAAATGGCGCTGCGCTCCTGCCGCGCCCAGCGCGACTTCCGCGTACTCCACACTCTCTCCGGCCAGCGCTTTCTGCACGGCGCCGACCAGCTCGCTGTGACGGACGGCTTCCAGCAGCGGGCGATCCTCGGCGCGCTTCGCGTCCACCCCAAGGTTGCGGCGAAACGCCTCATTGAGAAAAATCACGCGGCCATCGGGCGCAATCACTGCCACGCCTTCCACCATGCTGCGCAGAATTGCCGCAGAGCGGTTGCGCTCCTCGGTCAGCGAGCCGATGGTTTGCTCGAGGCGCGCGGTGGTTTCGTTCAGCGCCCGCCCGAGGCGGGTGATTTCGTCGCCCTCGCGTTCTACCGGCAGAGGGCGAAAGTCGCCATGAGCCACGCGGCGCGCAAACTGCTCCAGCCGCTGGATGCGCGCGGCCAGCGAACGCGAAAAGAGCAGCGCCGCTGCTCCCGCGATCAGCAGAATCACTAGCGACGCACCCCACAAGCGCCGCCGCAAATCGGCCACCGCTTCATCCACGCGCGCCAGCGGGAGGGAAAAGCGCATCACCACCGGCGACTCGCGGCCGGGAAGCGATTGGCGCACGGCCAGATAAAGCAGGTCGCGCCCCACGCTGTCACTATGGCGTACGGCGCGCCCGCTGCCCTGCGCAAACGCCTCTTCAATTTCCGGACGACCCGCGTGGCTTTCGAGCTGCTGGGGATCGCGCGCGGAGTCGGCAAGCACCGCGCCATCCGCGGCGATCAGTGTGACGCGCGCGCCGCTGCGGCTCATCCGCGCAGTCCACTCGCGCAGCGCCTGCGCATCCGCCGCCGGCGGCGTCGCCTGTGCCAGGCGCGCCAGCGTTTGTAACTGATCGAAGCCGGCACGCAGGGCATCGTCGCGCATGGCGCGCACTACGAAAATATCCACCGCCAGCAGCACCAGCGCGATGAGCAGAAGGAACGTCCCGCCGAGTTTCCACAGGATTCGGTTACGCATGGCTTATCGTGCGTTTTCGAAAACGTAGCCCGCCCCGCGCATGGTTTTCAGGTGCCGGGGATTCTCGGGGTCGGCTTCCACTTTTTCGCGCAGGCGGCGCATGCAAGCATCTACGCTGCGCGGTGTGACAAAGCGGTCGGCGCCCCACACGCTGTCGAGCAACTGGTCGCGCGTGAACACGCGCCCGGGATGGCTGGCCAGGTAATAGAGCAGGCGAAATTCGAGGGTGGAAAGCGGTAGCGGCTTTCCGCCGCGGGTCACGCGGTAGCCGCCGGGATCAATCACCAGTTGTCCGACTTCGATGATTTTGTCCGCGTCGCCGCCGCCCGCGTCAGCGGTGCGCCGCAGCAGCGCCTTGATGCGCGCGACCAGTTCGCGCGGGCTGAAAGGTTTGGTGACGTAATCATCTGCGCCGAGTTCCAGGCCGACCACGCGGTCCGACTCATCGCCGCGCGCCGTGAGCATAAGGATCGGCAAGCGATTGAGGCTTTGCTCGCGGCGCACGGCTTTGCAGATTTCCAGACCGGAAAGTTTCGGCAGCATCAAATCGAGGATCAGCAAATCGGGCGGCGATTTGCGAATCTGCGCCAGGCCGCTGGAACCGTCGCCGACGGCGGCCACCTGGAAGCCTTCCTGCGCCAGGTTATAGCGCACCAGCTCGACGATGTCGCGGTCGTCTTCGATGATGAGTACGCGCTTCATTCCGCGGCTTCAAAATAGACGGAAAGTCTGTTTTCAGCAAGGCGTCAGCGGGAAACTGGCTGCTTGACCCCATTGTGACACCGGCAGTAGCGTCTCTCGTGCCGGGTGAGCACGTGGTGAACACGCGCTATATTGCGCTCTACGACGGACAGTGCGAAATCTGCCAGGCCTGTATCTCGTGGCTGCGCGTGCTGGATCGCACCGAGCAAGTGCAGCCCATTCCGCTGGAGGCAGCAGATCTCGCAGCCTTCCGCGCAGACCTGAAGTTGGAGGAGTGTCTGCGTGAGTTGCACGTAATCGAGGGGCGCTCAGTGCACAAAGGCTGGGACGCTGTGGCGCGACTGGCGCGGTTGTTCCCGGCAACATGGCTGGTGGGCGCCTTAGGCAGCGTCCCACCGTTCCGGTGGGCCTGTTCGGCGGGATATCGGTTTGTGGCGCGCAACCGCTACGCGCTGAGCAAATGCCGGGGCGGCGCCTGCCGTGTAAGCCATCCGGAGAGTGTGAAGCGCCGCTCGCCGCTGGGTGCGTTCTGGTCGTGTTACACGCTGGGCATGGTGATTCGCCTTCCGCTGGTGGTGTGGGAGGGCGCGCGGACGATCACGCGGAATCTGGCGCGATTTTTTCGCACGCGCCGGCGTCGCGTGGACCTGCTCGATGGGAAGCTGCGATTGCTGTTTCTGGGCGGTGCGCCCACCGAGATGGTGCCGATTCTTTTTGGCGAGCAGTTTTGGACGGTCCTGTACGACGGCGTTGCCGTGGATCCCGGATCCTCGCGCATGCGCCGCTCGCTGCAACGACACCTGAAGCGCATGCCGCCGGGCTCCATCCAGGCTGTAGTGGCCACCCATCATCACGAAGAGCACACCGGCAACCTGAACTGGCTGGCGGAGCAAACCAGAGCGCCGATTCTTGTGGCCGCCGCCACTGCGCAAATCCTTGAGCGCGGGCTGCGGATCCCGCGCGTGCGCGCGATGATTATCGGCGATCCTCCGCAACTCCGCCCTCCGTTTCAGCTCCTGGGCTCTCGTCTGGCCACACCCAGCGGAGAGCTCGATGTACTGCCCGCGCCGGGCCACTGTGATGATCACGTCGTGCTCTATGACCCGCGCGAGAAGCTGCTGATCGCGGGCGATGCTTTCATGGGCGCATACTTCTCCGCGCCCAATCCGGACGTCGACAGCAGGCTATGGATTGCCACGCTGGAACGGCTGCTGCAGCTCGACATCGAAACACTGATCGAAGGTCACGGGCTGATTTACACCATGAGGTCCGACATCCCGGACATACCGGGCGTTGTTGTGCGGCAGCATCCGCGCGAGGAAATGGAAAAGAAGCTGGCATATCTGCGCTGGCTCCGGGTGCAGATCGAGGCCGGCGCGTCGGAAGGCCTGCCGCTCGGCGCGATTACGGCTACCTGCTTCCCCTGGGGCCAACGGCGAACGTGGGAAGGCGCCCTGAATGATGAACTCATGCGCGCGCTCAGCCTGGGGCACTGGTCGCGCACAGAACTGGTGCGCAGTTTCACGCGTAACCCGCGCGATCCGCAGATCCTGCCGACGGTGTATGAAGCGCGGCTCTACAGATGAGCAACCTCGCCGGTTCGTTCAACGGTTCGTCAGTTATCAGGGGCCACGGGGTGGATCACAACGCAGCGGCGGGGGCCGAAGCCGTCGCTTTCCGTGCGCACGCCCGGCTCGCCGGAGAGCGCCAGATGCACGGCGCGGCGCTCGCGGGAATTCATGGGATGGAAACGAAAGGCCTGGCGCGTTTCGCGCACGCGCTGGGCCGCCACTTTGGCCGAGAGCCGCAGCTCTTCCAGCCGCGTGGCGCGGTAGTCGGCGCAGTCAAAGCGCACCAGCGACGCGTTCTCCGGTTCCAGGTGCAGCCAGCGCTGCGCGATGTATTCGATGGAGTGCATCAGTTCGGCGTGGTGCGCCAGCAGCAAGTCTTCGTCCTCGCCCTGAAAGACTACGGTGAGCGCAGGCGCCGTTTCGCCATCGAGCAGGCCCGCTGGAGCGTCGCCGGGCGCGTGCCGGCGGAATTCGTAGCGTAGGGAGAAGCGCGCCTGCTTCAGCAGCAGCGCAAGGAAGCGCTCGAGCTCGGCTTGCGCCCTCTCGGCATCGAGCTTGCCGTCGCGCAGGAATGGGCAGTGTTCAGCCATTGCTAATGCGCGAGTACGCTCGCGCCGAGTAGCTCGGGACCTTATGCGCGGCGATGTCGCGACCTCTCTCAGCGAAAAGGAATAAGAAGATAGCACAGCGCGGGAAAAAGGGAGAAGGAAAGCGTGCCGGTCGGCAGGCGCGACGGTCATTCGGCGTTTGAGAAAATGAGGAAGTGCTGTTGAGGAAGGAAGTGGTGCTCCTCCGCCAGCCGGTAGCCTGCGGCTTCGAGTTCGCTGCGAATGGTAGAGGCATCGGTCTTATGGCCGAAGGTACGTGCAAACCAGTTGTTGTTCCCGCTGTATTCGATAATCGCCAGCCGTCCGTCGGGGCGCAATTGGCGTCGGAGCCTGCGGAAATATTCGGTGCGGTTGGTGATGTGATGGTAGGTGTTTGAGACAAATACCAGATCAACGGGTTCAGGAATCTTAGGGTCATCCGGGGCGGCGAGAATCGCCGACACATTGCGCAGACCGCGCGCAGCAGCCTCCTTCTCCATGTGGGTTGTCATGTCACGGTCCACGTCCACAGCGTAAATGCGACCTTCGGGACCCACGGCCCGCGCAAAACGAAAGCTGAAGTAGCCGCCGCCGGCGCCGATGTCGGCCACACGGTCGCCCGGACGCAACGCGAGGGCTTCCAGCACCCTGTGCGGCTGTTGCCATTCATCCCGACTTGCACCCTCGCCGTACGCCAGGCGCTTGAGGGTCGCGCGGTTCCACCACGCCAGAGCCGAGGCAAGCGCCAGCAGAACGGCCAGAATGGTAAGGGCTTTCTTCCAGCGCATACGCCCTCCAGAGAACGGTACGCAGAAGGAAATGTCAAGTTTTAAAGAGGTTGGCGCTGGGGCCGAGAGGCTTTACTTCTTGTCGTCGCGCGGCTTCTTCTTGATGGGGCTGGTGCGGTTCAAGTACCACTGCTGCGCCATGCCCACCAACATGCTGGTGAAAATGTAGAGCACCAGCCCGCTGGACACGGGGAAAATCACGAACATGGCTCCGAAGATCAGCGGCATCATGTTCATCATGCGCGCCTGCGCGGGATCAGGCGTGGTGACCGGCGTCATCTTCTGCGACGCATACATGCTGACGGCCATGAAAATCGGCAACACGTAAAACGGGTCCGGCGACGCCAAATCGCGAATCCACAGCCAGCGCGCGTGACGCAGCTCGATGGCCGCGCCCAGCATTTGGTACAGCGCGAACCAGATGGGCATTTGCAGCACCATCGGCAGGCAGCCGCCCACCCCGCCCAGCGGGCTCATACCGTGCTTCTTATAGAGCGCCATCATTTCCTGCTGCTCTTGCTGCTTGCGCGGGTCGTTGAATTTGTATTTGGTGTAACGCTGCTTGATTTGCTGCATTTCCGGCAT
>JBOGNS010000313.1:0-2565 GCA_050747305.1 Candidatus Acidiferrales bacterium
GTCCCCCGCCCCGGTGAAAGCTTCGATCAGGAAGGCCTGCGCTTCGAAGTGCTGGAGGCCAACCAGCGCAAAGTGCTCCGCCTGCGCGCCCGCCGCCTCCCGCAGCCCGCTCACGCCGCGCAGTCCAATTGAGTAGTTCTGATGTGGCACAGGCTTTTCAGCCTGTGCGTCTTCCCGGGCCAAGTAACCCATTGTGATTATCGCTGCGTCTAAGATTCCGTAGAGACCGGTCTGCGGGGACACGTCTGCCATGAGGATGCGGTTCGCGGTCGCGAGCGCACTTGCGCAAACCATTGGCGGTCCACTCGCGCAGACGCTCGCGCCAGCCATGATGGCGCTGGCTTGCGGCGCAACGCTGTTGGTGTGCGCGCCTGTGGCGGCCGCGCAGTCGCAGCAAGGGCCGTGCGAAGTGGCCGGCACAGTGGTGCGCGCGGGAGACAGTGCGCCGCTGCGCGGGGCCACCGTGATGCTGGCGGCCATAGGCCGCCGCGCCGATCCTGTGATGGTTCGCACCGATGCGAATGGGCGGTTTGCCTTCGGCGATGTCGCGCCCGGCAGCTATCGTCTGGTGGTCGAGCGCACCGGTTTCGCGCGCCAAGAGTACGGCCAGCGAGCCATCGCACGGCGAGGCGTGGCGCTGACTCTTGCGCCGGGGCAGCGGCTCACGGATTTGCTGTTCCGCATGATTCCCGCTGGTGTGATCACCGGGCAAGTATTCGACGAGGCCGGCGAGCCGGTAGTTGGGGCGACGGTCAGCGTCCTGCGGCGCTTCTATCGCGAGGGCGAGCCGGCCTTCGAGCAGCGCGAAGCCGATCGCAGCGATGATCGCGGCCACTATCGAATTTTCAATCTGCCTCCCGGCAAGTACATTGTCGGCGCGGTGGCTGGCCCCGGCGGGCGACGCCGCGGGCAGGCCGAATCGGGCGACGAGTCGTATGTGCCTACCTATTACCCCGGCGTGGTTGATCCCGACGATGCGGTGCCGCTGGAGGTCGAGCCGGGACAAGAAGTCAGCAGCATTGATTTCACGCTTCTGCCGCAGCGCACGGTGAGCGTGCGCGGGCGTGTAGTGTCGTCTGGCCCCATCAAGGGCAATACGCAGGTGATGCTCTTGCCGGCCTCGGGCCGCGCTTTCTCCCGCGGCCGCACGCGGCAAGGGCGTGTGCAGCCCGATGGCAGCTTCGAGATCGAAGGGGTGCCGCCGGGGGCCTACATGCTGGCGGCCATGCAGCACGACGAAAACGCCACCGCCTACGCGCGCGAGTCGCTGGAGGTGAGCAGTTCCGACGTGGAAGGAATTACCCTGGCGCTCACGCCGAACGGCTCGCTGTCCGGGCGCGTCATCGCAGAAGGCGGAGTGCTGCCGGAGGCGCGCATTATCGTGACCCTGCGCTCGCCGGACCGGCTGGCGCGCGGCGGAAGCGCGCGCGCACAGCCCGACGGCGCATTTCAAATCCGCAACGTAGCGGCGGGCGAATACCAACTGGTCGTCAGCGGCGCGCCGGCCGACTACTATCTCAAGTCTGTGCGGCGCGGCAACGAGGAATTTCTGGATCGCGAGCTGCCCGTGCTGCGCGATGTCACGGGACTGCAACTGGTGCTGAGTCCCAGTGGCGGGCGCGTGGAGGGACAAGTGCTCTCCGACGAGAACCTGCCTGCCAGCGGCGTAACCGTTGTGCTGGTGCCCGAGCGGCAATTTCGCGACCAGCGTTCGCGCTATCGCACCGCCACCACCGACGCGACCGGCCGGTTCACGGTGCGCGGCATCCGCCCGGGCGATTACACCGTGTTCTCATGGGACAACGATGAAGGGGAAGTGTGGATGGACCCGAGTTTTCTCGCAACGTTCGAGGGCCAAGGTCAGAAGGTGAGCTTATCCGAAGGCGGGGCGCAAACCGTGCAGTTGACTCTGCTGGCAGGGAGCTAGCGAAAAAAACGCGCTGTAGCGGCGACCTTGAGGTCGCCATTTTTTAAGGTTCGATCGGTTTGAAGGTGCGATTGCTCTGGAGGGCCGTGGCGACCTAAAGGTCGCCGCTACAGGCGAGGAGAGACGGCGATGAGTCTAGTCCTGGCGATTTTCCTGGCGATGACGCAGGCCATGCAAGGAGCGCAGCCGCAAGGTGCGCCTGCCGGGCAGTTGGTGAAGCCTGCGGAACTGGGTTCCATCGAAGGCACGGTGCTGAAAATCACCGACGGCCTGCCACTGAAGAAGGCGCGAGTCATGCTGCGCCGGGCGGAAGGGATGGCGACTCCGGTGTCCGCCACCACCGATGCGGACGGTAGATTTGCGATGCGCGAAGTGCCGCCGGGCCGCTATCGCATGTTTGTCGAGCGCAACGGCTACGCGCGGCAGGAGTACGGCCAGCGCGCGGCGAACCGGCCGGGCAGTGTGATCACCATCGGCGCGGGCCAGAAAATGCGCGACGTGCTCTTTCGCTTGACTCCTGCGGCTGCCGTCGCCGGCCGCGTGTTTGATGAAGACGGCGAACCGGTGCCTTACGTCGCGGTGCAGGTGCTGCGCCACTCCTACGTGCGCGGGCAGCGGCAACTCATCCCCGCGGGCAG
>JBOGNS010000314.1:0-2762 GCA_050747305.1 Candidatus Acidiferrales bacterium
GCTTTCACTTTCGAATACTTGTCCAGCCAGGTGTTCACGAAGTTCGGGTCATTGTGCGCCACCGCCGCTTCCGCAAGCTGAATGGCGCGGGCCAGAGTGCCGGTGAGCGACTGTGCTCGGGTGCGCCGGTTCTGCATGAAGATTTTTGCAATCTCCTTCTCGCTCACCAACTCGGCTTGCACTTTGTCGATCTCTTCGTAGATCAGCTTTTCCACTTCCGCCGGATCTACGCCGGGCCGCAGGGTAGCGGCGAAGGAGAAGGTCGAAGTGCCGCGGCGCGAATCCGGCCCGCCAAAGACGTTGACGGCAAGCTGCTTTTCGCGCACCAACTTTTGATACAGGCGCGAGGACTGCCCGCGCACGAGCACGTCGCCGGCCACGTCCAGCGCGTACCAATCCGGGCTCGTGTTGTTGGGGATCTTGTAAACGATGTCGAGGCGCGGCGCGCGGGCAAACTTGTCCTCCAGCGCGCGGCGGCGTTCGCCCTTTTGGGGTGGCTCGGTCAAATCCACGTCCGGCGCTTTGGGCTGCGACGGGATGTCTTCGAAGTACTTCTTGATCTTTGCCAGCGCTTCTTCCGTTTTGAAGTCGCCGACCAGCGCGAGGGTGGCATTGTTGGGGGCGTAGTAGATGCGGAAGAATTCCTTCACGTCGTTGAGGTTGGCGGCGGAAAGATCGGCCATCGAGCCGATCACCGAGTGCTTGTAGGCAAAGTTGTCGTACACGGTCTCGTCGATGGCCAGGAAGGTGGGCCCGTAGGGCTGGTTGTCGATGCGCAGCCGCCGCTCTTCCTGCACCGCGTTGCGCTGGTTATCGAGGTTCTCCTGCGTGACGTTCAGTGCGCGCATGCGGTCGGCTTCCAGCCACAGCGCAAGGTCGAGCTGGTTCGACGGCAACATCTCGAAATAGAGCGTGCGGTCGTTGTTCGTGGTGCCGTTCACCGTACCACCCACGAGTTGGATGGTTTCGGTGTGTTCGCGCTTGGCCACGTTGGCCGAGCCTTGGAACATCATGTGCTCGAACAGGTGCGCAAAGCCGGTGCGGCCTTCGCGTTCGTTGCGCGAGCCTACGTCATAAATCACTGCAAGCGAATAGGTGGGCGCATTGTGGTCCTCGGAGAGGATCACGCGCATCCCATTTTTCAGCTTGAATTCTTTGTACTCCACGCGCAGACCCTTGGCCCGCGCCTGCTTGGTCTGCGCCGGCAGGGTGGCCACCGCCATTGCCAGTGCCAGCGCGCACAAGACCGGCGAGAGAATCCGATGCTTCACCGCACGCATAAAATGTCTCCTTACTCGGGGATTCACCAGAAGGAACAGCACCTTATTAGACGAAGATTTATCGCCAACGTCAACCGCTCAATTCAAAAAGAATGAGGGATTTCGTCTTACAGCATTTGCCTTAACACGTAGGGCAGGATGCCTCCGTGCCGGTAGTAGGTGACTTCCTCCGGCGTGTCGGCGCGGGCCACGACCTGGAAAGTAATTTCTTTGCCGCGGTCGTCACGGGCGTGCACGGTGAGCTTCTGGCGCGGCTCGAGCCCGGTGCGGAGGCCCTCGATGTCGAAGGTTTCTGTCCCTTTCAGGCCTAATGAATCGCGAGTTTGGCCAGTGCAAAACTCCAGCGGCAACACGCCCATGCCGATCAGATTGCTGCGGTGGATGCGTTCGAAGCTTTCGGCAATCACCGCGCGCACGCCGAGCAGCCGCGTGCCTTTGGCTGCCCAGTCGCGTGACGACCCGGAGCCGTACTCTTTCCCCGCCAGCACCACCAGCGGCACGCCCTTCGATTGATAAAGCATGGCCGCATCGTAGATCGTCATCTTCTCGCCGCCTGGCTGGTATGTCGTCCACCCACCCTCCGTGCCCGGCGCCAGCAGGTTGCGCAGTCGAATGTTGCCGAAAGTGCCGCGCATCATCACTTCATGGTTACCGCGGCGCGCGCCATAGGAGTTGAACTCGCTTGGCTTCACGCCATTTGCGATCAAGTATTTGCCGGCTGGGCCATCGACCGGAATCGAGCCGGCCGGCGAAATGTGGTCGGTGGTAACGCTATCGCCCAGCATGGCCAGCACGCGTGCGCCGTGGATGTCATCGATGGCCGCAGGGGTCTTGGGCATGTTCTCGAGGAACGGCGGGTTCTGAATATAAGTGGATTTCGCGTCCCATGAATAAAGCGAGCCTTCCGGCACGCGAATTTTCTTCCAGCGATCGTCGCCGGTGAAGACGTCGCCATACTGCCGCCGGAATTGTTCCGTGGTGACGGCGCGGCGCAGCGTCTCTTCCACTTCGTGAGGCGTCGGCCAAATTTCGCGAAGAAAGACGGGCTTGCCATCCTTGCCCACGCCCACGGGTTCGGTTTCGAAGTCCGTATCCATGCGCCCGGCCAGCGCGTAAGCGACTACCAGCGGCGGCGACGCCAGATAATTCGCGCGCACCAGCGGATTGATGCGCCCTTCGAAATTGCGATTCCCGCTGAGGACAGATACCGCGACCAGGTCATTTTGTGTGATCGCGGCCCCGATATTTTCCGGCAGCGGGCCGCTGTTGCCGATGCACGTGGTGCACCCGTAGGCCACCAGATGGAAGCCAAGCCCGTCGAGATACTGTGTGAGTCCGGCGGCGGCAAGGTAGTCCGTCACCACTTTCGAGCCAGGCGCCAGGCTGGTCTTCACCCACGGCTTCGACTGCAATCCTCGCTCGACAGCTTTTTTCGCCAGAATGCCGGCCCCGATCATCAGCGATGGGTTCGACGTGTTGGTA
>JBOGNS010000315.1:0-3999 GCA_050747305.1 Candidatus Acidiferrales bacterium
GTGTTCGAGGTGAACCGCGACCTGCATCAGATTTGGCCGTTCAGTGTCATCGTCCCGCAGAACGTGTGGGGCCGCGGAATCTTCGGTGCGTTAGTGGTAGGACTTTATTTTGCCGTTGCCGGATACATTATGCATTGGATCTGCATGTCCACCGAGTTTACGCGCCGGATTTACCGGCGGATGACGCTGTTGCAGATCATCACCTTGCATGCGCTGATGATTCTGATGTTCAGCTTGCCGGTGAAAATGGCGGCGCGGCTGCTGTTCCGCATTAAGTATGTGTGGGTAACGCCGTGGTTCAACATCTAGTGAACGGTGAACGGTGGCCGGTGGTCAGTGCTGTGTGCGGTGCAGCAGGAGCGGGTAATCGCTCCTAGGTTTCGCGAACACTAAACAATGGCTGAGAACCCGAATATTCCGCAGGATGATCCGATCATCAGTAAGTCCTACGGCATGCAGTTGCTGCTGTGGTCGGTGTTGCTGATGCTGGCGCTGGCCTGGTCGGTGTACGACGAAATGATCGCGCTGCGCCCGTGGCGCGGCTATCAAAACCGCTTTGCGGTGCAGTACGCCGCTTTCCTCGAGCGATTGCTTCCGGAGCAGGCCAAGAAGGAAGCGGAGTTGCGCAACAACCCGGAGTATCAAAAGCTGCTGGCTCAATTGGAAGCCGCTCGCGCCAAAGCCGACCCCCGCAAGAAAGCCATCGCCGAGGAGGCGCGCTACGTCCGCAGTCGTCTGGATGCGCTGGGCGACTTCTATCAGACGCAGAAGGCGCTGGTCACATCGCTTGTCTACAAGTGGGTGATCACACACTCAGATGACTCGAAGAAGAGCAGGATGGAGGACATCGACGAGGCCAAGCAAGGCCCCTGGGAGCTTTCCCTCCCCAAGCAGGATGGCAGCATCGAGCAAGCCTCGTTCAATTACGATCAGCTCGAGCAGGAGTTCCTGCGGCTGAAGGCGCGGCAGGCGGAGTTGGGTGTGGAAGAGGCCGCGGCAGACCGCGAAGTCGGCGAGCTCAGCAAGCAACTGCAAACTTTCTTCGGCGACCGCTTCGTCGGCCTGACCGAAGCACAAATCCAATCGCTGCAAGCCGGTGTTTCGCGCATGGCGGTTCAGATCCGCCAGATCAACGTGGAATCCGCAGGCTTGGTGGATCGCTGCCAGTCGTGCCACATCGCCATGGACACCAGCCTGGTTCCCCCGAACCTCACGCTCACCACGGCCAGTCTCGGCATCGAAGAAGGCCATACAGACTCGCCGTTCGCTTCGCATCCCAATCCGGAGCTATTGCAAATCCACAATCCGGAGCGCTTCGGCTGCTCGCCCTGCCATGGCGGCAACGGGCGCGCTACCTCCAGCGTGGTGAAGGGTCACGGGCGGCACAAGTATTGGCTGTGGCCGCTCTACTACCGCGAAAACGTGCAAGCCGGCTGCCAGCAGTGTCACACCGGCGACATGGTGATCGAACACGCCGACGTGCTCAACAAGGGCAAGGAACTGTATCGCGAAAAAGGTTGCGTGGGCTGCCATCGCTTCGAAGGATTCGACAACCAGGGCGAGCGGCTGCTGGCCTCGCGGCAGGAGATCCGTCTGCTCGAAACCGAACAGAAGGAATTGGAGCTGGAGATTCCGCGGGTGATCCAGCGCGGCGACACGGCGCCCGACAACGCCACGGCGCAGCGCCTGTACGGCCAGGCAGACGAAATGCGGCTGCGCATCAGCAACAGCGACGCGCGCGTCGAGCAGCTCGAACGCCGCGCTGCCAGCCTGATGCGCGAAGAAAAGAAAATCGGCCCCAGCCTGAAAGAAGTCCGCATGAAGCTGCGCAAAGAGTGGATTCCGGTGTGGCTCGCCAATACCCATGAATTCCGGCCCACCACCAAGATGCCGCAGTTCCGCCTGCAGCCGGATGAGGTGCAAACCATCGCCGCGTTCATCTGGCAATCCGGCGTCGCCGGCCCCGCGCTGCCAAAGCAGGCCCCGGGGAACGCGGCGCGCGGCAAGGAACTCTTCGAATCGCGCGGGTGTATGGCCTGCCACTCGATGGGAGAAGGGCAGTCGCTGCTCGGCGGCGACTTCGCGGCCAATCTCACGCGCGTCGGCGAAAAGGCCAACTACGATTACCTGGTGCGCTGGATTCACAATCCCCGCGAGCGCACCGCACCTTACTGCCCGTATGAGAAGCGCGACCTCACCGAAGCCGATTACAAGAAGCACGGCCTGCCCTTTGTCTTCGACCTCGAGCGCTCCACCTGTCCCAACGATGGCCACCAGTTGCAGGTGCAGCAGCCTACCGTGATGCCCAGCCTCCGTCTTTCGTGGGACGATGCGCGCGACATCGCGAGCTATCTCATGGACCAGAAGCGCGCGGACGCATCCTATGCCGCCGCCAGCTTCATGGACGACCCCAAGCTCAAGGAAGCCGGGCGCAAGGCAGTTCAGTTCTACGGCTGCGCCGGCTGCCACGAAATTGCCGGCCTCGAAGAGGAAGGCCGCGTCGGCACCGAACTCACAACCGAGGGCAGCAAGCCCATCGAGCGCCTCGACTTCGCACTGCTCACCCACGCCGCCGAGCGCGGCTACATGCCCGACGAAACCACGCCGCATCCGCGCGGCAAGTGGTATGACCAGAAAGGCTTCTTCGAGGAGAAGCTGCGCAACCCGGCCATCTTCGACCAGGGCAAGCTGAAGCAAAAGCCCGAAGAGCGGCTGCGCATGCCCAAGCCTAATCTCACCGAGCAAGACATCACTGCGCTCACTACATTCCTGCTGGGCAGCGTGGATCCCGGCTTCCCGGCCAGCATGAAGTATCAGCCCGAGGGGCCGGCCGCCGACATCCGCGAGGGCTGGTGGATCGTCACCAAGTACAACTGCATGGGCTGCCACCAGGTGCGCGCCGGGCAGAAAACGGCGCTGGAAGTGCTGCCGCAATTCTCCGCTACGAACAAAGAGAGGCTGCCGCCGCCGCTCACCAGCGAAGGCGCGCGCGTGGATCCCAACTGGCTCGCGCACTTCCTCGATAATCCGGCGCTGAGCGAAACCAACACTAACCGCAACGGCGTGCGCGAATATCTCGACGTGCGCATGCCCACCTTCAGCTTCTCGGACAATGAAATCCGCAAGCTGGTGCGGTTCTTCGAGGCCATTTCCTCGCAGGCCCAGCCGTATCTGCCGCCTAAGCTCCAGCCGCTGACCGCACAAGAGCGGCAAGTCGCGCGGGAGCTGTTCACGCATCCGGCGGCGCCCTGCTTGAAGTGCCATGCCACCGGCAACCCGGTGCGCGACCAGAGCGCTACGGCCCCCAACTTTTTGCTGGCCCGAGAACGACTGCGTCCGGCGTGGACCAACCGCTGGATCCTCGACCCGGCCAAGATTGCGCCCGGCACCGCCATGCCTTCCGGTTTGTTCCGGCGCGAAGGCGACCGCTGGGTGTTTGCCGGGCCCATGCCGCCGGCCGCGCGCGCTTACACCAAGGATCACGCCGACCTGCTGGTGCGCTACATGTTCGAGCTGACGCCGGAGGAGCAACGCCTGCTGCTGAGCCGCTTGCCGGCAGGCGCCACAGCGGCGGGCGCGGGCGGAAAGAAATAGTCCTGTTGTGCTGACGGCACTCAGTCGACAGCTAGGGGCCGGCAGCTAGAGGCTGCTCCGAACTGTGAGCTGTCGACTGTAAGCTGTAGACTGTAAATTGTGAGCTTGCACGCAAATCCTACGATGAGAGAGGAAGGGTAGTTCGATGAAATCAAGAACGGTTCATGCGATTTTCGCCGCGGCGATTGTGCTGGCTGCCGCTGGTTGTGGTGGCTCCCAGCCGCCGGCAGAGAAGGAGGCGCCGAAGGCTGCCGCGCCAGCGGCCGCCGTAGATCCCGCCACCGTAGCCACGATTAACGGCACGGTGAAGCTCGACGGCGCTGCGCCGCGCGCCCGGCGCATCAACATGGCGGCCGAGCCGAGTTGCGCCGCCAAGCATTCCGGCAGCCCGGCCATGACCGAAGA
>JBOGNS010000316.1:0-6607 GCA_050747305.1 Candidatus Acidiferrales bacterium
CAGTTCGACGACATGGCGCAGCAGCAGGAATCGGCCAGCATCGGCATGTGGCTCTTTCTGCTGACGGAGATCATGTTCTTCGGCGGGATGTTCACCGGCTACACGGTGTATCGCGTGAAGTATCCGGTGGCGTTTGCGGCGGGCAGTCACGAGCTGAACATCACGCTGGGCGCGTTCAATACCGGCGTGCTGATCTTGAGCTCGCTGACGATGGCGCTGGCGGTGCATGCGGCGCAGATGGGACGGCGCAACAAGATCATCTTTTTTTTGGCTCTCACGCTGATTCTCGGCTTCGTCTTCCTCGGTGTGAAGGTGGTGGAGTACGGGCAAAAGGGCGTCTTTCCCGGGCTGATCGAAGCCACGCATCACTTGGTTCCAGGCGCCGGCTTCCACTACGAGCCGCCGCAGGGCGCGCTGGCAACCGCCGACCCCAAACACGTGCAGCTTTTCTTCGGCTTCTACTTCGCCATGACCGGCATGCACGCCCTGCACATGATCATCGGCGCGGGACTGCTCTCGTGGCTGATCTGGGCGGCGTACCGCCGGCGCTTTTCGCGCGACTACTACGCGCCGGTGGAGATGATCGGGCTGTACTGGCACTTCGTGGACATCGTCTGGATTTTTCTGTTTCCGTTGTTGTATTTGTTGGGGCGGCACGGATGAGCGAACACGCAGGACAACAAAACCACATCGGCCAGCCGACGCACCACATCGTGCCGCTGAAGATTTACTTCGCGGTGTTTGCCGCGCTGATGACCGGCACCACGCTCACCGTATGGGCCGCCTTCTTCGACTTTGGCCCGCTGAACACGGTGATTGCGCTGGCCATCGCCGGCATCAAGGCCACGCTGGTGATCCTCTTCTTCATGCACGTGAAATACTCCAAGCCTCTGCTGTGGGTCTTGATCGGCTCCGGCTTCTTCTGGCTGGCACTCCTCGTCACCCTCACCATCAGCGACTACGTGAGCCGGCCCGTCTAAGTTGCCGGTTCGCTGCCGTGTCCTGCGTCAGCGCAAATTCATCACCAGCAGGCGGGGCTCGGTCATTTCTTCGATGGCGTAGCGCAGGCCTTCGCGGCCCAGGCCGGAGTCTTTGGCGCCGCCGTAAGGCATGTGGTCGATGCGGAAGGTGGGGACGTCGCCGACGATCAGGGCGCCGACTTCCAGGCGGCGGTAGGCCTCGAAGATGAGTTTTGCGTCGCGGGTGAACAGGCCGGCTTGCAGGCCGTAGGGTGAGTCGTTAATTTCAGCGATGGCGGCGTCGACCTCGTCGTAGGCTTCGACTGTCACCACCGGGCCGAACACTTCCTCGCAATTCACTTTCATTGCCGGGTTGGTGTTGGTGAGCACGGCAGGCTGCACCACGCTGCCGTTGCGCTTGCCGCCGGTGAGCACTTCAGCGCCCGCCGCGCCGGCTTCGGCGATCCATTGCTCGATGCGCGCTGCGTCGGATGGGCGGATCAGCGGGCCGACGTCGGTAGCCTCGTCGAGCGGATCCCCGCACTTGAGATTCTTCACGCGCGCGAGCAGCTTCTCCGTGAACGCATCCTTCACCTCGCGATGCACGCGAATACGCTGCACGGAAATGCACGATTGTCCGGCGTAGGAGAATCCGCCGGTGGTGCAGCGCTCGGCGGCGTAGTCGAGATCGGCGTCGCGGTGGATGATGCAGCCGGCGTTGCCGCCCAGCTCCAGCGTCACGCGCTTTTTGCCGGCCTTCGATTTCAGCGACCAGCCCACCGGCGCACTGCCGGTGAAACTCAGCATTTTCAGGCGCGCATCGGTGACCAGCTTCTCCGCCGTTTCGTTGCTGCACGGCAGCGTGTTCCACGCGCCGGGTGGCAAGCCGGCCTCCAGCGCAATTTCATTGAGTAGCAAGCCGGAAAACGGCGTCTGCGGCGCCGGCTTCAGCAGCAGCGAACAACCTGCCGCGATGGCCGGCGCAGCCTTGTGCGCCACGAGATTCGACGGGAAATTGAAGGGCGTGATAGCCAGCACTGGGCCTATTGGGAAGCGGCGCACGATGCCGAAGCGCCCGGCGCTGGCTTCCGTCAGATCGAGCGGGAGATATTCGCCGCCGAGTCGCGCGGCCTCCGCGGCGGCCGTGCTGAAAGTGAACACGGCGCGCTCGATTTCCACGCGCGCGGCCTTGATGGGCTTGCCCGCTTCGAGCGCCATCACACGCGCCAGTTCTTCTTTGCGGTGTCCGATCGCTGCCGAAATGCCTTGCAGGATGCTTACGCGGCGCGACGTGGGCATCTCACGCATTACCGCAGCGGCGCGCACCGTTTCCGCGATAGCGCGCTCAGCCTGCTCGGGCGTAGCGTTCCACGTTGTGCCTACCAGCGACCCATCGCAGGGCGAGCGCACTTCAAGCGGCGCGCCGCCCGTGGCCCGCTGGGCGCCGATGATGCCGGCAATCTCCAGCGGCTTTGCCGTGGTAACTGATGCAGATGGATGCGCCATTGCAACCTCCGATGCTTTCGAGCTCGCGCGCTCCTTTATTCTAGTCCCTCGCGCGCTATGGCGCACTTCTGAGCCAAGAATGCGCGGAGCGCGGAACGCACAGGCTACAAGCCTGTGCTACATCGCTTGACAGTGCCGCGCGCGCTGGCAAGAATGATGCTGCCAAAGCGGGTTCCATGGACGCTTTGAAAAAGCGCACAGGCTGGAAAGCCTGTGCCACCTCATGAAAGCCATACGAGTATTGCTGGTGGATGATTCGGCGGTGATGCGCAAGGTGGTGGAGCGCTCGCTGCGCGAGTCGGGCATCGCGCTGGCCGAGGTGCTGGAAGCGGGCGACGGCTGGGAAGCGCTGGCCGCGGCGCGCGAAAAATCGCCGGACCTGATCCTCTGCGACATCAACATGCCCACCATGGACGGCATCGAATTCCTGCGCAACCTGCAAGGCACCGAGTCGGCGTGGAAGATTCCCGTGGTGATGGTGAGCACGGAAGGCGGCGAGGGGCGCGTGAGCGAGGCCATGTCGTCGGGCGCCAAGGCTTACATCAGCAAGCCGTTTACGGCCGAACAGCTCAAGTCGAAGATTGTTCCTTTATTCGCGCGAGAGGGCTCGGGACTGGCGGAGGGCCAATGAGCCGCCGGGTGATGGAGCCGACAGGCGGGTGGGCGCCGGTGCTGGAGTCGGCCACGCGCGAAGTGTTTGATGTCATGCTGAAGGCGCCGCTGGAATCGTACGCAAGCGGCGGCGCGTCCGCCGGCGCCGCCAATGCCGAGCTGATTGCGATGGTGGGCCTGTCGGGGCAGTTGGCGGGCGTCGTCAGCGTACACTGCACCACCGCCGGCGCGCGCGAGATTGCGTCGAAGATGCTGCAAGGCGCCGCGGTCGAAGGGGAAGAAGAAGATACGGCGCGCGACGCCATCGGCGAGGTCTGCAACATGGTCGCCGGCCACTTCAAAACCAAGCTAGGCGGCGCCGGCGTAGACTGCAGGTTATCCGTGCCCACCATCGTGGCCGGCGGCTCGTGCATAATGTCGCCCGAGAGCCGGGGCATCCACGTCGAAGTCCCATTCCAATTCGCCGGCTCGCCCCTGCGCATCGTGCTCGATCTGCGCAGCTAACTGCTTGGCGCGGGGTTCATGCCGCAGTCACCAGGATCCGGCCTGCCTTCCGCGATCGCGATTTCCCGCGCACCACGATCTCCACGTCGCGCCCCAGCGCGTTCAGGAAATGCATTAATCGTTCGACAGAGAACCCTTCCAACTGATAATTCGCCAGCGCTGAAACCTCGGGCTGACTAACACCCAGCAAGCGCGCGGCTGCCGTTTGCGAGAGTCGCCGCTCGCGATTGATCTGATTCACCGCGACCGCGAGACGGACTTTGGTGTATTTCTCCTCCGCCCGAGGCAGGCCGAGATCGGCAAACACGTTGCCGGAACTCCACGTCACCTTATTCTTCTTCATTCTTGCCCTTCGCATTGCGGCCCGCACGTGGCGACCTGAAGGTCGCCGCTACACGTAGCCTAGGCCGGCGAGGCGGTCGTGGATGATGCGTTCGCCTTCGCCGGACGGGCCTTCGGGGGGCTTTTTCTCCAGGCCGGTGACGAGCGAGCGGCCCTGCATCGAGTCGGGGATGTCGTAACCGGCGAGATCGAGCAGCGTGGGCGCGATATCCAGCAGGCGCGCGCCTTCGTATTCGCCGCGCAACGGGCAATTGGGCGCCGCCAGCAGGAACATGCCGTACTGCGCGTGGTTGCAGGCGTCGGGGCCGGTGTCGTTTTCCTGCACGTGCAGCCGCCCGTGGCCGACGGAGCCAATCGAGCGCCAGTAGAGCCCACCGAAGTGCACGATCAGATCGGGCGGCACGTTTTTCGCGGCCTTGTAAATTTCTTTGGGCTTGAAGACCAGTGAATTCATCGGCGCGCCTTTATCGGTGAGCAGCGCCTCGAATTTCGCTCGCATCTCGTCCTGAAGTTTTTCGTATTGGGCTTGCGGGATGATGCCTTGCGGCTCGCGGCCAGCCACATTAAAGAACACGCGCGCGTAGTAGCCGCCCTCGCTCCACACTTTGGTCTTGGCCCAGTTCACTTTCAGCTTGGCAAACGGCGTGACCTGCGCCGGCATCGGCTGGTCGAGCACCAGCAAGCCTTCCTTGATCAGCCATTCGTTGACCACGAACCCGCCATCGAGCCGCTGCGCCCCGTGGTCGCTTACCACCAGCAGAATGGTTTCATTGTCGAGCACCTCCAGCACCGCGCCGATCTGCTCGTCCATCAGTTGGTAGTATTCGGGGATCACGTTTTCGTACGGATTCCCCGGCACATAATTGGGATGCTGCTTATCGAAGCAGTCCCAGAAGCCGTGATGCACGCGGTCCTGCCCGATGTCCACGAAGTGGAAATAGTCCCACTCCTGCTCGGTGAGCAGCCAGCGTACAACTTGCCACTGCTTGCGGCTCATCTCGAAAATTTCTTTCTTCAGCCATTCTTTGTTGTCGGTGCGGAAGCCTTTCACGTCCACCGGATACTCGCCCACCAGCTCGTGAATTTTTTTTGCGATGTCCGGCGGATGCGTGTAGACATCCTTCGTGGTATCCGGCGTGAGGAAGCAGCCCACGCTGATGCCGTTGATGCGCCGGGGCGGATAGCCGGGGGGCACGCCCACCAGAATCGACCGGCGGCCTTCGCGCGCAAGCTGATCCCAGATCGCAAATTCTTTAATCGAGGCCGAAGTGGCGAAGCCGAGGCCGCTGTAGCTGTAGTCGGTGCGGTTGCGGAAGCCATACACGCCAAGCGAGCCGGGATCCTGGCTGGTGCACATGCACATCCACGCCGGCACGGTGATGGGCGGGATCACGCTTTGCAGCCGCCCGTAGAGTCCCGCATCCATCAACCGGCGAATGTTGCTGAGCCGCTCATCGTGGAAGACGATGTCCGGCGCGCAGCAGTCGAGGCCGATGACGCAAATTTTCATGGTCTATGGCTGACCGTCGAGAGTTGATAGTAGCAGCTAACAGTTTACAGCCCACAGCTTACAGTTTCAGGCCATCCTTCACTTACCTCCGTACCTCCTTACCTCCTTGCTCCGGATAAGAGTCTCTCTTCCTCCGTCAACAAAAAATCCTTTTTGCCGTTAACTCTGATTAGAAGCTCGCCATGGGGATCCACGCGTGTGCTCCTCCCACTTCACTTCCTCGCTTCCGGACCTCATTACTTCCTGACGTCCTTACCTCAGTCTTGCAGGAGCGACTGGCCCTCCATCTGCGCTCCTTTGGGTACACCAAGATAACTCAGGACGGTTGGCGCGAGGTCGCGAATATCGGGGTAGTGGCCCGCCGCGAGCGGCCCAGCGCCATTGCGATTCATTAGCAAAATGCCGGGAACGGTTTCCGGGTCGATGATGTGGTCGCCGCTCCAGCGGCGCGTATTGTCTTCAAAGAGGCCGTGCGGCATGCCGCCCAGAGCGGTTTGCCAGGAGACGCGGAAGCCCGGCGCGTAGTTCACGAGCAAGTCCGGTGAGGCGGCGGCGTGCGCACCGGAATAAATCTCGTCGCGGCGCGAAACGCTGTTGATCGCCTTGCGCCCGGTAGCCGCATCGGCAATGCCGGTAAGCCCCCCAACGATGGCGCGGCGCGCGCGCTCCGCTTCCGCGCCCTCTTCGAGTGTGCCGGCGCCTTCGCGGCCTTTCACGTTCAGATACACGCCCCCGAGGCCGAGCGCGTAGGCATGCGTGCGCGACCAATCCACGGCGGAGAAATTTTCGCCCAGCGCCGCATCCGGTTTCTTGCCGTCCTTCAGCGCCATCAAACCGTTTTCCACCAGCCAGGTGTTGACGTGGAAGCCGCGGCGGAAGGTATTGAAGCCGTGGTCGGAAAGCACGATGAGCAGCGTGTGTTCATCCACGTGCTCGAGCACGCGCGCGAGCAGGTCATCGTAGCGGCGGTAATGCTCTTCCACGCTGCGCGCGAATTCCGGCGCGCGCCCGCGGTCGTAATAAGGATGCGCCGGGTCGCGGAAGCGCCAGAACATGTGCTGCACACGGTCCGGCGTATCGAACACCACGAAGAACAGGCCCTCGCTGAAGCGTTTCAGCTCGTAGAAGGACATGCGCTCGCGCTCAGCGCGTACCAGGTCACACTGAGCGAGAT
>JBOGNS010000317.1:0-3617 GCA_050747305.1 Candidatus Acidiferrales bacterium
CCATGAACATCACGCAGTCGGCCGTGGGTGATAAGCGTGGGCTATGGTCCACCGTGCTCGCTGCCGCCATTCTGCTCGGTGAAGATGATTGACTTCCGGATTCAACGTGAAAGGGTGAAAGAGTAAAAGGGTTAAAGGTCTAGTTTAAGCTCGCCGGTGCTGACAAGCTTCGCCCCTTGCGCCACTCTTTAACCCTTTGACTTTTTCACCCTTTTACTTCTTCGGTGGAAGTAGCCGAGCCTCTCGAGTACCGCTCCGACGATAAGAGGCAGGGCCACGGTGGCATCGTCGAACACTTCGGCGAAGCGCCCGCCTTCCTCCGGCGGCACGAACTTGCCCCACGAGACCGCTTCGGAGTAGGTGCTGCCGGAGAGCCCGCCCCAATGCACGGGCTCGGGGCAGATGCGCACGCCGTAGTGATAACGCATGAGCGGCAGTTTCTCCTGCCCGCGGCGCGTAAGCAATTCGGCAAAAACGCCCACCTGCTGGGACCAATTGCGCGGCACGCCGCCGCCGATGGTGCAGATTCCCCACTTTTTCTTCGAGAACATGGTGGCGCCGAACGTTTCGAAATCATCGTAGGCGTCGAAGCGCAGGTAGGGGCGGCCGTCGCGTTCGCGCATCCGGCGGTGCAAAGCGAAGTCAATGCCGAGTTCCGAATCGGTGAAGGCGGGCACAAAGACCGGGACGTTGTATTCATACGCCGACTTCAGAATGCCGCGCCCCGGCGCGTTTTTTGTCAGGAACTCGCCGAGACGCCGGTGCAGCCGCCAGCTCGACACGACTTCATCGGCATCCCACAAATCGAGCACATGGGCCACCACTTCCTCCACGTGGTCGAGGTTCACTTCCGGTTCCAGCGAATCGTAGACGCGGTTGTAGCCGGCGTGGAACAGCTCGCGGTCGCTCATCTTGCCTTCTTCGTAGCGGAAGTGCGAGCGGCCGGTAGCCTCCACCAGGCCGTGGGCCATCAGCGCGCCGGTGGAGACGATGGCGTTGACCATGCCGGACTCGATCATGTCGCAGAAGATCAGGCCCATCTTGGCCACGGTCATGGCGCCGGAGAGCGTAAGCACGACGAAACACTTTTTGTCGCGGGCCATGGCCTCCAGCACGTCTGCTGCGTCGCCAATCTGGCGCGCGGTGAAGGCGGTGTCGCCCATGGCGCGCACCAACTGGTCGATGGTGCGTGCCTTGGAAAGGTCGAGTGGATAGATTGGCCGCAGCCGGTCGCGCACCGGGTCGTGCAGCACGCGCCCGGTGGCTCCCTTTTTACTTTTTTTCGGCATTCACCATCCTTTTCTTGGCGCGAGATCGCTCGCGACTCTTGGCGCGCGGTCGCTCGCGGCACGGAATTTTTGCGCGCTGCCGCCGAGAGTTTACAACGTCACGCAGCATTTCCGAAGCAAAAGTAAAAAAATCGCGGCTGCTATCGCCGTCGCGACGGCCAGCGTGGTAGGATGACTCGACGGAGAATCACCGCTTGTGAGCCAACCTTCTTTGCTCGCCATCCCGCTCGGCGGCCTCGGCGAATTTGGCATGAACATGATGGCGCTGCGGTACGGCGACGAGATGATCGTCATCGACGCAGGCATGATGTTCCCCGAAGCCGATCTGCTCGGCGTGGACATCGTCATCCCCGACATCAGCTACCTGAAGCAGCATCGCCAGATGGTGCGCGGCATCATCCTCACGCACGGCCACGAAGACCACATTGGCGCGCTGGCTTACATCCTGCCGGAACTCAACGTGCCGGTGTACGGCACGGAATTCACCCTCGCGCTGGCGTCGAAGCGGCTGGAAGAGCACGGCCTGCTGGAGCAGACGGTGCTGCGCGAAGTGCATCCCGGCAAGACGGTGGAGATTGGCCCCTTCGAGATCGAGTTCATCTACGTGACGCACAGCACCATGGACTGCACGTCGCTGGCGATTCGCACGCCGCTGGGCGTGGTGATCCACACCGGCGACTTCAAGATTGATCCCACGCCTACCGACCTGCGTCCGTTCGATCTGCACACCTTCGCCGAATACGGGCAGGAGGGCGTGCTGGCGCTTTTCAGCGACAGCACCAACGTGGAGCGCGCGGGCTTCACTCCGTCCGAGCGCGCGGTGTGGCAGCGCATCGAGGAGCTGTGCCGCGCGGCGCCGCGCAAAGTGGTGGTGTCGTGCTTTGCCACTTCCATTCATCGCATCCAGCAAGTCATCGATATTGCGGCGACGGTGGGCCGCAAGGTCGCGTTTATCGGCCGCAGCATGGTGGACAACACGGAAATCGCGCACTCGCTGGGGCGCTTGCGCATCCCCGACGGCTTGCTGGTGCGCCCGCAAGATGTGAAGACGTTCGACCCGCGCCGCCTCCTGGCGCTGGTGAGCGGCAGCCAGGCGGAGCCGATGTCCGCGCTCTCGCGCATCGCCGTGGATAATCACCGCTTCTTCTCGGTGGAGGAAAACGACACCATCATCCTTTCCGCGCGCATCATCCCCGGCAACGAAAAACAAATCTTCCGCATGATTGACCACATGTTCCGCCGGCGCGCGCTGGTCTATTACGACGACGGCGGTCGCGCGCCGTTGCACGTCTCCGGCCACGCCAGCCAGGAAGAGTTGAAGCTGATCCTGAATCTTGTGCGGCCGAAATATTTTGTGCCGCTGCACGGCGAGTACCGCCAGTTGTTTCGGCATGCGGCGCTGGCGCATCAGGTGGGTGCGGTGTCGGAGCAGGTCATCGTGCTGGAAAGCGGGCAGCCGGTGGAGTTCACCGCCGAGGGCGCATTCAAGCGCGAGCCAATCGGCGCGGGGCGCGTGCTGGTGGATTCCGGGTCGCTCGAGGAAATTCAGGATGTGGTGGTGCGCGACCGCCGGCACCTCTCGGAGGATGGCGTGCTGGTGCCCATCATCGCGATTGACAAGCACACGGGGCGTATTGAGTCGTCGGAGATTGTGACGCGCGGTTTTCTGCCGAGCGACGATGGCCACGTAGTGGTGAGCGGCGCGCGTGAAGTGATGCGCAAGACCGTGGAAGGCTCGAATCCCGAGGAGAAGGGCGACTGGACCGTGATGCGCGAAAAAATCCGCGTGGACCTGAAGCGCTACCTCAACAAACAGACCTCCAAGCGCCCTCTCATCCTCCCAGTCATTCTCGAAGTATGACCGTTCAGCCCGAGAAAAGTGGACCGAACGTAGGTCTCGTAAAGATAGCGGCAGCCGTGCCTCCCGAAGCTGGCTGGGAGGGCATGGACTCGGAGTGCCTTTGGGGCGAGCCAATGGGCTCGGGTACGTATCTTCTAAAGAATGTGCCATTCTTTATCGACAATGTGTCCTGGGGTGACTGTGTTAGCGCCGTCGAGCGCGAAGGAGTTCTCTACTTCGTGCGCGTGGTGGCTCGCGGCGGCCACAGCACGTTTCGGATTGCCGCAAAGCTTGGACGGTTTCATCCGCCAGTGCTCGAACGGTTAGATAAACTCGTGCGCGAGCATAAGTGCTTGATCGAGGGAGTAACCGACCGGCTGGTTGCCCTAAGCGTTCCTCCGAGCGCTGACCTGGAGGATGTCGGTACGATTCTCGAGGAATGCGAAGCGCGGGGATTATGGGATTTCGATGTAGCTCGTTTGTACCAG
>JBOGNS010000318.1:0-3158 GCA_050747305.1 Candidatus Acidiferrales bacterium
GCGCAGGTGCGCGAAGCGATCCGATTCCTGGTGGGCTATCAGATCTACCGCCGCGCGGTGGGGCAGCAGGAGACGCATGCCTCGAGGCTCCGCGATCTGGAGCGCGAGAGCCGCGAGCTGGAAGACCGGGTACGCATGGTGGAGGCGAGCGGCGCGCCGATCGGCTCTACGGCGGCTGCGCAACGCGAGGCCGCGCTGGCGAACGGGCTGTACCGCATGGAGCAAATCGAGGTGCGGCGGAAGCTGGCGGTCAATGGCGAGCGAATCGAGGGCGAACGCGCAGACGCGGTGCTGCGCTGGCTGGCCGAGGCGCACGAGCGCGTGAAGGATATCGCTCCGGATATCCTAAGCAAGGTGCGGGCGCCACGCAGGTAAGCGTCGTGCGGCGCGGTTGGTGATCGGGTGATCGGGCGAGTGAAAGCGTGAAAGGGTGAAGGGTGAAAGTTGAAACCGCAGAGGGGGCGGCGGGCGTGGTAAACCCGCCCCTACGTGTGTGGGAGCGAGGGGGCGCAGGCGTGGCGTCGGTGCGTTTACTGGCGTTTGATTTTGGTGGTTTCGCGGGGCCAGTTGGGGCGGAAGCGGGCGTCGGGGATGGAGGCGTTGCGCTGGACGTTGGTGTAGCGGATGGTGGTGTGGTCGCCGGAGCCAGTTTCGAAGAGGCGCTGCTGCATGGGGACCCAAGTGGCGAGGTCGATCCACAGGTGGATGCGGGAGAAGTGCGTGCGCACTTCATCTTTTTTCGGCGTGAGCTCGAGCAGCAGCACTTTGCGCTGGTCGAGAGCGGATTCGCCCTGCAAGGTGATGATGTAGTCGCCTTTGAGGTCGCCGGCGGAGGTGCCGAAGCCGAGGAAAAGGAACTTGTCGAGCTGGGTGCGGTGCTTGCCGAGGTCGAACTCCTCGACGCGCTTGAGGCCGGGATTGTGGAGATAGAGAGTGTTGCCGGTGACGAGCACGGTGCGTGCGTCGGGCGGGGCCAGCTCGATGCGCATTTTATTGTCGCGGCGCATCCAGACGTGGCCGGTTTCGGTGGAGGTGTCGTTGACCACCACGGTGACTTTGGTGCGCTCGATGTTGGCGGTGAGCGATTGGAAGCTTCGGGATTCGCGGTCGATGGCCTTCAGGACTTCATCGAGCGTCCAATTGGTCTTGGCTTGCGACGCGGCGCGCACATGTGCCGTGCTGCCCGCGAGCATCGCGCACAAGATCACTACCGTGACAACCGACCGCATGATTCCGGACTTCAAGCTGCTCTCCTCTTGCGGAGTTAACTGCTGCACAAGCTGCGTACAGCCCCTTTCGGCCGCCGCTGGTGGCCCCAGGGTGAACCCTTCGGCTTCCGCTGATGGCCTCAGGGTAAACCCTTCGGCTCACGCCTCAGGGTGAACAGCGCGGTTCTGCCCTCGCAGCTTCCCAGATCAGCGCTGGCCATGCTACCTCGACCTTAGATGCGGTTTCTTTGCGAGCAGTTTCGAAGCACCGCGAATTGTGTTGCTTCAAGCGTTAAGCATGACGCGATTCATGGTTACGCGCGCGGCTTGCGTTGCTAAAGGCTTGGCCGTAGCATGGCAGGCTCTGAAGTCGAACGCAGAAGGCAGAAAGCAGAAGGCAGAACGCAGAACGCAAAGCAACGAATGCAAGCCACCTCGTCGAGCTTTGACAGCGGCGCGGGACCTCAGGGCGTGACAAAAGAGAGAAACGCCGGCAGGATGCCGGCGCTACGACAACGATGGCACGCACACCCAGATTGGTGGTCGTGGAGCCGGGCGGCTCGCGGCGGGAAGTGGAGTTGACGCCGACTCCGTTCCGCATCGGGCGGCAGGCGGGCAACGAGTTGGCGCTGCGCGACAGCCGCATCAGCCGCCAGCAGGCGCAGATCATCAACGAGCACGGCAAGTACGTGCTGGAAGATATCGGGAGCCGGCACGGCACGTTCGTCAATGGGCAGCGCGTGATGCGGCACGAGTTGCGCTCACAGGACGCGATTGATTTTGGCGTGCCCGACTCCTACCAGTTGATTTTCGTGAGCACGGAAGAGTCGCTGGGAGAGTTGCTGCACCGTGTGGAGACCAGCGCGCCGGCGACGAGCAGCGCGGTGGGCCACGGGTTGCACCACTTGGGGGTGCTGCTGGAAGTGGCGCGGGCGCTGCACTCGAGCATGTCGCTGGAAGACGTGCTGGCGTCGGTGCTGGATGCGGCGCTGCAAGTGACGCGCACGCAGCGCGGCGTGCTGCTGCTGATGCAGGAAGGCGAGTTGCAGCCGTCGGTGGTGCGCAACGCGGAGCATCGCATGCTGCGCCCGCAGGACCTGGAAATCAGCCAGAGCGTGTTGCGGCAGGTGGTGACGTCGCGGCGGGAACTCATCGTGAGCGACACGGGAGTGGACGAGCGCATGCGCGACCAGGCCAGCGTAGTGCGGCTGGAGTTGCACACGATTGTGGCTATCCCGCTGGAGAAGCTGCCGGTGATGGGTTCGCTGGATACCACCATCTCCGGCAAGCCGGCGGAGCTGCTGGGCGTGCTGTATCTGGATAGTCATGCGCCGTCCACGGCGTTCAGCGATCTGGACCGCGAAGTGCTGCGCTCACTGGCGCAGGAAGCCGCCACGGTGGTGGAGAACGCGCGGCTGTTTGCGCTGGCGCGGCAGCGGGAGCGGCTGGACCACGAAATGAAAATCGCGCAGGAGATCCAGAAGCATCTGCTGCCGAAGTCGTACCCGCAATCCGAGCTGTTTACGATCACCGGCACCACCATCGCGTGCGAGATGGTGGGCGGCGACTACTTCGACGTGCTGGAACTGGAAGACGGGCGCTACGGGTTGGTGGTGGCGGACATTGCCGGCAAGGGCATCCCCGCCGCGCTGATGGCTTCGATGCTGCAAGGCTCGTTTTCCGCGACGGCGGGCAGCGACGTCACCCTGAAAGCGCTGGCCACCCGGGTGAACAAATATATGGTGGAGCACAGCCTCGACGACCGTTACGCCACGCTCTTCTACGGGGTGATCGGCAGCGACGGCAACCTGGAGTACCTGAATGCGGGCCACGTGCCGGGCATGATCCTTTCGCCGGGGGGCGCGGTGCGCAACCTGCACTCGGAAAACTTTCCGCTAGGAATGTTCGACTTCGCTGAATATCATTCGTGCAGCGACCGCCTGGCGCCGG
>JBOGNS010000319.1:0-4034 GCA_050747305.1 Candidatus Acidiferrales bacterium
CGCGTCGGCCGCTTCGAGCTGGCCGATGGCGGCACGCTCTTCCTCGATGAGATTGCCAACGTGCCGCTCAACTTGCAGGCAAAGTTTCTCCGCGTGCTGGAAAGCGGAGAAATGCAGCGCGTCGGCTCGTCGCGCACCATGAAAGTTGACGTGCGCGTCGTCTCCGCCACCAACGCCGATCTCGATGCCGAAGTTGCCGCAGGGCGCTTCCGCCACGACCTGCTCTACCGCCTTAACACCATCGAAATTCACCTCCCGCCCCTGCGCGACCGCCGCGAAGATATCCCCCTGCTCGCCGCCCATTTTCTCCAGCAGCATTCGCAGCGCTATCGCAAGAATCTCTCCGGCTTCGAGCCGGGCGCGCTGCAGGCCCTGCTGAATTATGGCTGGCCCGGCAACGTGCGCGAACTCGACCACGCCATTGAGCGCGCCGTGCTGCTGGCGCAAGGCAATCAGATTCAGGCCGCCGACCTCGGCCTGCGCGCCGGTCAGGAGGCGCCCACGCGATGGGAGGATTTGAGTCTCGAAGAAGTCGAGCGCCTGCTGATTCAGAAAGCGCTCTCGCGCCACGATGGCAACGTCAGTCATGCGGCGCGCGCCCTCGGCCTCAGCCGCAGCGGCCTCTACCGCCGCATCCAGAAATTCGGCCTGTGAGGTTCGTGACTCGTGACTCGTGACTTGTGACTCGTGTTCCGGCGATAGCGGATCGGCGCTTCGCGATAGGCTGCGGCGGCCCTCCAATGTCCGCGCTCGAATTCTCGCCTCACGACAAGGCGCGCCAACCACCTTGTTCTCCGCAGACTTGTATAATCGCGGTCTTGGTGTGGTAGTGGAAGATTTACGCCGCCCGCGATTGGCACATCGGCGCGTGCACGCGCATGATGAGGCGGCCATCCACAAACGCGGGACACGAGTCACGAGTCACAAGTCACGAGTCACGGCGAAATGAAGAAGCGGATCGCTTACGAAACCAAGATTCTCTGGCTGGCAATCGCCGCCGGCTTGCCTGGCAGTATCCTCGGCCTGCTGCTGTTGTGGTTCGGCGACTTCACGCCGAAAGTGCAATGGACTTTTACCGTGCTGGTGGTCAGCCTGTGGCTGGGATTTGCCACCTCGCTGCGCAACCGCGTTGTGTTCCCCCTCCAGACATTCTCGAATGTGCTCGCCGGACTGCGCGAAGGTGACTATTCGATTCGCCCGCGCGGCGGCTCGCGCGACGACGTGATGGGCGACCTCGCCGTCGAGCTGAACGAGCTCAGCTCCACGCTGCGCGAGCAGCGGTTGGGCGCGCTGGAAGCCACCGCGCTGCTGCGCAAAGTAATGGCGGAAATTGACGTCGCCGTCTTCACTTTCGACGAACGGCAAAAGTTGCGGCTCGTGAATCGCGCCGGCGAGCGCATGCTCGCGCTGCCTTCCGAGCGCTTGCTCGGCGGCACCGCCGAAGAGTTGGGACTTGCCGGCTGCCTCGAAGGCGGATTTCCCCGCACCGAGCAGCTCAGCTTTCCCGGCGGCGTGGGCCGCTATGAAATTCGCGAGGCCACTTTTCGTCAAGGCGGCCTGCCGCATCATCTGCTGATGATCTCCGACCTGAGCCGCCCGCTGCGCGAAGAAGAGCGGCAGGCGTGGCAGCGGCTGATCCGCGTGCTGGGTCATGAGTTGAATAATTCGCTGGCGCCCATCAAATCGTTCGCGGAGAGCCTGGCCCGCATGGTGGCGCGCGAGCCCCGGCCCGATGATTGGCACGAAGACATGAAGCGCGGCCTCTCCGTGATTGGCGCGCGCGCTGCGTCGCTCAGCCGCTTCACCACCGCATACGCGCGCCTAGCCAAGCTGCCGCCGCCGCATTTTCAGCCGGTGGCGGTAGCAAGCTGGGCGGAGCGCGTCGCGGGCCTCGAGCCGCGCATGCGCGTGCAGGTCGCACCCGGGCCGGACGTGACCATTCGCGCTGACCCTGACCAGCTCGAACAACTGCTGATCAATTTAGTGCGTAATGGCGTGGACGCGGCGCTGGAAACACGCGGCGCCGTGGAAGTCGGCTGGAACAAGAACGGCAGCAACCTCGAATTGTGGGTGGCCGACGAAGGCCCCGGCCTGCCCAATACCGCGAACCTCTTCGTGCCATTTTTTACCACCAAGCCCGAGGGCTCCGGCATCGGCTTGGTGCTGTGTCGGCAAATCGCGGAGGCGCACGGTGGCTCGCTCGCGTTGGAAAATCGCGAAGATACCCGAGGCTGCCGCGCTGTGCTGCGTCTCCCGCTGTGGTACAAGACGATTGTGCACGTGGGACGGAATTGATGGAAAGGGACTCGGGACGAGGTACTGGGGACTCGGGACTAGGTACGAGCCGCCGCGTTTAGCTTACTCGGGACTGGCGAAGGCAGCGGCTCAGAAGATTTGCTCGAGCACCGAGTACCGAATCCCTAATTCAATAGGACAAATAAGGAGAAATGGACGAATGAAGCGTCGCATCCACTTTATCGCGGTTGCCCTGAGCCTGATTTTCACTACTGCGCTGGCCGCGCAGGAGAAGCCCGCCGCTACGGCCAAGCGCAACATCGAGATCGACGATTTGTTTCGCATCAAAGGCGTTGGTAATCCGCAGGTGAGCCCCGACGGCAAGTGGGTGGTTTACACCGTAAGCACCACGAACCTGAAGGAAGAAAAATCCCAGACGCAAATCTGGATGGCGCCCACCGACGGCGGCGATCCCCTGCCCATGACCGCAAAGGGAACTTCAGCATCGCAGCCGCGCTTCTCGCCAGACGGAAAGTATCTCGGGTTTCTGGCTTCGCGGTCCGATGGCACATCGAACGCCGACATGGTGAAAACGCAGGTCTGGCTGCTCGACCGGCGCGGCGGCGAAGCGCAGCAGCTCACCGAAGTGATGCAGGGCGTTTCCGGCTTCGAATGGTCGCCCGATGCCAAAAAGTTGCTGCTCTCGGTGCGCGATCCCAGTCCGCAGGAGCTGGAGGCGCAGGAGCACAAAGAGCAAGGCACGCGCCCCGCGCGGCCCAAGGCGCCGCCACCGCACGTAATTGACCGCCTGCAATTCAAGCGCGACAACGCAGGCTATCTCGACCGGCGCCGCACGCACCTATATGTGTTCGAAGTCGCCGGCAAAAAGGTCACGCAGATTACCTCCGGCGATTTCGAAGATCGCCAGCCGGTGTGGTCGCCCGACGGCCGCTTCGTCGCCTTTGTGAGCAACCGCACCGAGGATCCGGACTCGAACTACGACAGCAACATCTGGGTGGTCGCCGCAGATAATCCCGACAAAGGCAAAACGCTGGTGCAGCTCACCACCAATCCCGGCGACGATGAGCAGCCCGCGTGGAGCCCGGACGGAAAGTGGATCGCTTACGTCACCAATCCGCAGCCGGAACTGCTGTGGTACGCGACGAATCATCTGGCGCTCATCCCGGCGCCGGCAGCAGGCGCCGCCGGCAAGGCCGAGCCGAAGCTGCTCACCAAGCCGCTCGACCGTAACGCGCGCGGGCCGGAGTTTGCTCCCGATAGCGCCAGCATCTATTTCAATCTCGAAGATAGCGGCGAAGATCATCTGGCACGCATCCCGGTTGCCGGCGGCAGTGTTACGCGCCCCATCGCCGGAGCGCGCTCCGTCGGCAGCTTCTCCATCGGCAAAGACGGCACCATCGCGGCATTAATCACCGAAACCAAGCTGCCTAACGAAGTATTTCTTCTGAAGGCAGGGAATCTCAGCCAGCTCACGAAGGTGAACAAAGACTGGCTCGACGATGTGCGCCTGGTGGATTTCGAAGAGGTGCAGTTCAAGAGCAAAGACGGCACGCCGGTGGAAGGCTTCATCGTGAAGCCGCCGGCATTCTCACCGGAATTGAAATACCCCGCGCTGCTGCGCATTCACGGCGGGCCGGTGTCGCAGTACAGCAAGAGCTTCAGCTTCGAGGCGCAATTGTTCGCGGCCAATGGCTACGTGGTAGTGATGGTGAATCCGCGCGGCTCCTCCGGCTACGGCCAGGATTTTTCTCGCGCCATCTTCGCCGACTGGGGCAACA
>JBOGNS010000320.1:0-11023 GCA_050747305.1 Candidatus Acidiferrales bacterium
GTCTGGAACGGGTCGTCCGCGAAGATCGCAGCCTTATCCGCGTCCACATAGTCCGGCAGGAAGCGCCCCGCATCATCCCGCGAAAGCCCCATGGTGGTCTGCGTAAGGTCGTTGGTGCCAAACGAAAAGAACTCCGCGACCTCCGCGATTTGATCCGCCAGCAACGCCGCGCGCGGCAGCTCGATCATCGTCCCTACCAGATACTCGAGTTTCGTCCCGGACTGCCGGATGATTTCGTCCGCCACCCGCCGCGTGGCTTGCTCGAGAATTTCCATCTCGCGGCGGTCCAGCGTAAGGGGATGCATGATCTCAGGTAATACTTTAACTCCCTGCTTCTTGCATTCGATGGCTGCTTCGATGATAGCGCGCACCTGCATCTCGAGAATCTCGGGGTATGTAATCGCCAGCCGGCACCCGCGATGCCCCAGCATCGGGTTCGCTTCCTTCAACTGCGCCACGCGGCGCGACACCACGTCCACATCCACGCCGATGGCGTTGGCCAGCTTCTGCTGATTCTCCCGATCGTGCGGCACAAATTCGTGCAGCGGCGGATCAATCAGCCGAATCGTCACCGGCAATCCATCCATGGCCTTAAAGATCCCCACGAAGTCCCGCCGCTGCAAAGGCAGCAGCTTGGCCAGCGCGCGCTTCCGCGCCTCCGGGTTATCCGCGACGATCATTTCCTGAATCGCGAGCTGCCGTTCCTCGCTGCGCTCCGGCTGCTCGAAATCCTTAAAGAACATTTGCTCGGTGCGGCACAGGCCAATGCCCTCGGCGCCCATCTCGCGCGCCTTCCGCGCATCTTGCGGCGTGTCGGCGTTGGTGCGCACGCGCAGCCGTCGAATCTGGTCCGCCCACTTCATCAGCGTTTCATAGGCGGCCGGCGGCTCCGGACGCGTCACCGCCACTTCGCCTTCGTATACCCGCCCTTCGTTCCCATCCAGCGTGATCCAATCCCCCTGGCGGATCACGCGGCCGTTCGTGCTCATTTGCTTACGCGCATAATCAATGTCCAGTTCATCGCAGCCGACGATGCAGCATTTGCCCCACCCGCGCGCCACTACTGCCGCGTGACTGGTCTTGCCGCCCGTCGCCGTTAGAATCCCCTGCGCCACGAACATCCCGCCCACATCTTCGGGACTGGTTTCGCGGCGCACCAAAATCACTTTGTCCCCGCCGCTAGCCCACTGCTCGGCCTCTTGCGCGCTAAAGACCGCCTTGCCAATCGCTGCGCCGGGCACGGCATTAATGCCGGACGCCAATTTGCGTTTCTCAAGTTCTGCTTTAGCTATTCCGGGATCGATCACCGGATAGAACAGCCGCTCCATATCTTCCGGCTTCACGCGCGAGACGGCTTCCTCGCGGCCGATCAGCTTCTCGTTGGCCATGTCCACGGCCATCACGAACGCTGCGCCGGGCGTGCGCTTGCCCGTGCGCGTTTGCAGCATGTAGAGCTTCCCTTCCTCCACCGTGAACTCCATATCCTGCATGTCGCGGTAATGCTTTTCGAGGATGCCGCGCATCCGCTCGAGCTGCTGGTAGATTTTCGGCATGCGCTTCTGCATTTCTGAAAGAGGCATAGGCGTGCGGATGCCCGCCACCACGTCTTCGCCCTGCGCGTTGAGCAGGAAGTCGCCGTAGAATTCTTTTGCGCCGGTGGAAGGGTCGCGCGTAAAGCACACGCCGGTGCCCGATGAGTCCCCCTTATTGCCGAACACCATTTGCACCACGTTCACCGCGGTGCCCAGCAGGCCGGTGATTTTTTCCACGCGCCGGTAGGTAACCGCCTTCTCTGCCATCCAGGAGCCGAACACCGCCCCGATCGCGCCCCACATCTGCTCCTGCGGATCCTGCGGGAAATCCTTGCCCGTCTTCTCGCGGAAGAATTGCTTGTACTCGCCCACCAAATCGCGCCAGCCCTGCGCCGTCACCTGCGTATCGTCTTTCACGCCGAGGCGCTTCTTCATGGCGTGCAGGCGGCCCTCGAGGTCCTCTTTCGGCAGGCCGATGACGACCGTCGAGTACATCTGAATAAAGCGGCGATACGCGTCGTAAGCAAAGCGTTCGTTGTTGGTGAGCCGCGCCAGGCCTTCAACGGACGTATCGTTGAGGCCGAGATTCAGGATGGTTTCCATCATCCCCGGCATCGAGCGCGCCGACCCCGAGCGCACGCTCACCAGCAGCGGGTCCTTCTTGTCGCCGAACTTCTTGCCGGTGACGCGCTCGAGCTTGCGCACGTTGCCCGCGACTTGCTCCTTCAATTCGGAGGGATAACGCTTGCCGTGCTTGAAAAAGTAATCGCACGCTTCGGTGGAAATCGTAAAGCCGGCGGGGACCGGCAGCCCGATGCGCGTCATCTCGGCGAGCCCAGCGCCCTTGCCGCCGAGGATCTCCTTCATCTCGCCGTTGCCATCGGCTTTACCGGAGCCAAAAAAATACACGTAGCGCAAACTGCCTCCTTTGCCCGCGAATCCTGTAGCGGCGACCTTTAGGTCGCCACATTTACCGTCGAACTGTAACTGCGCAATGGCGACCTGAAGGTCGCCGCTACAAACTTCCCTGAATGTCGGCCAGCCGACAAAAACGAGCGCGCGCCAACCTTAAAGTAACACTTAATAGAAGCGCAGCCCTCACTCCGCCACAATCTCTGAAAAATCCGCGATGGTTGAAAACTCCCGCAGCAACTCACTCAGCAGAGTCAGCCGGTTCTTGCGCACCGCTTCCTCTTCCGCCATCACCAGCACGTCATCAAAGAAGCGATCCACCGCCGGACGCAGCCCGGCGATGATCTGCAACGCCTCCCGGTACTGCCCTGCCCGCTTCTGCTCGCCGGCGGTCCGCGCCACGCGACGCGACTCAGAATGCAACTCGCGCTCCGCATCTGCAGCGAACAAATCCTCGCGCACCGTGGGCAACTTCCACTCCGCTGCCGCGCCGGCCTTCTCCAGAATCTTCCGGATGCGCTTGAAGGCCACGGCCAGCGGTTCGAAGTTGCGCGTCTTGCGGATCGCGCGCAGCGCTTGCAGCCGGCGCTCGGCATCCACCAGATCATCGCCGCTGGCCGCCAGCACCGCATTCACCTCGTCGTAGGCATAGCCCAGACGCTCGCGCAGGATGTACTTGGCGCGGTCCAGCAGGAAGTCCAGCACCTTGCGTTCAACCTCCGGCGCGGCTTCAATGCGCGGCGGATTCTCCCTGAGCGCGCGCAGGCCCGCCGAAACCGCCGCGGAAAGCGAGAGTGGCAACCCGCGCTCGAGAACGATGCGCACGATGCCGGCGGCCGCGCGCCGCAGCGCGTACGGGTCGCTGGAGCCGGAAGGCGCCACGCCAACGGCAAAGCATCCCGTGAGCGTATCGAGTTTGTCGGCCACCGATACGATACAGCCGTTGAGCTTGCGGGGCAGTTCGTCGCCGGCCCCAGCAGGCCGATAATGATCGTAAACCGCCCACGCCACTTCTTCATCCTCTCCTTGAGCTTTTGCGTAAAGCCCGCCCACGATGCCTTGCAGCTCAGTGAACTCGCGCACCATGTCGGTGACCAGATCGCACTTGGCCAGTTCGGCGGCGCGATCGGCCAGCGCAACGTGCGCCTGATGGATGCCGGAGCTGAACCACTGCTCCGCGATCCAGCGCGCCAGCCAGCGCACCCGCTCCACCTTGTCGCGGTAGCTGCCCAGCCGCGATTCGTAAGTGACCTGCGCCAGACGCGGAAGATTGTCGGCCAGCCGACGCTTGAGATCCGACTCCCAGAAGAAGCGCGCATCCGCAAAGCGCGAGCGCAGCACGCGCTCGTGCCCTTGCCGCACCTGGCCCGTGCGATCCTTGTCCAGATTGATCACTGCCAGGAAGTGCGCCGCCAGCCGGCCATCCCTCTGCTCCACCGCAAAATATTTCTGATGATCGCGCATCACCGTAATCAGGATTTCGTCCGGCAATTCGAGGAATGCCGCATCGAACTTCCCCATGATCACGCTGGGATACTCGTTGAGATAAACCACGGAATCGAGCAGCGCCGGATCCGGATGCACGCGCAGCCCCGACTTCTTCAACGCGGCGGCCAGTTCCCTTTCGATTTTCGCGCGCCGCTCGCCGGGTTGCACGATCACGCCATTGGCCTTCAGCCGCGTTTCGTGATCGCGCGCGCCCTTCACAGGCACTCGCGCCTTGCCGAGAAAGCGGTGGCCGCTGCTGTATGCGGCCGCGGTTACACCGGCAAGCTCGAACGGTACAACCTTGCCGCCCAGCAGCGCCACCAGCCAGCGAATCGGACGAATGAAGCTCGGGCCATCGAGCCCGACCCAGTGCATCGTCTTGGGCCACGGGATGTCCTGCACCGCCTGCGGCAGCACTTCGCGAAGAATGTCCGCCGCGGGGCGGCCGGGAATGACTTTGCTGGTGGCGAGGTACTCGCCCTTCGGCGTGGAGATGAGCCGGAGCTGCGCCACCGGCACGCTGACTTTTTCCGCGAAACTCTGCGCCGCCCGCGTCGGCGCGCCGACATCGTCGAACGCCACCGACTTTGGCGGGCCGGTGATCTCCTTCACCTGGTCCGCCTGACGGACGCGCAACGACGGCGCCGTCGCCACCAGCCGCCGCGGCGCACCGTAAGTCTCCACCACCGCGCCATCCAGCAGATTGCTGGCGGAAAAATACTTCTCAAGGATTACTCTAAGTTCGCTGCACGCGCGTGGGATCATCGCCGCAGGAATTTCTTCGCAGCCAATCTCCAGAAAAAACTCGGCCGTCTTCGCTGCGCTGCCTAGAGGCGCTGCCGAAGTTCCAGTGCGCGGGCTCATTGCCGACCCTCCGCGGCCACTGCTGCAGTTGCCTTCTCTGCGTCCGTGCCAGTCGCGCGCGGCAAGATTTCGGGCGACCGCCAGCCGCGCTGTTCCGCATAGGCTGCTGCCACGCGGCAGGAAAGCTGCCGCACGCGGCCAATCAGCGCGGCCCGCTCGGTGGTGGAGATCAGCCCGCGCGCATCCAGCACGTTGAACGTATGCGAGCACTTCAGGCACATGTCGTAGGCCGCCAGTATCGGCAAACGCTGCTTGCGACCACCCTTGGCCTTGGCATACCCATCCAGCAAGCGCGCCGCTTCCGCCTCGCACAGGTCAAACATCTTGCGCGTGTCTTTCCCGTCGGCATATTCGAAGCTGTACGCCGAGAACTGCTGCTCCTCAGCCAGCCGCACGTCCGCATAAGTGCGGTCCGCAGACCAGCGCAAGTCATACACGCTATCCACTCCCTGCAGGAAGGCCGCGATGCGCTCCAGGCCGTAGGTCAGCTCTACGGAAACCGGATCCAGATCCATCCCGCCGCACTGCTGGAAATAGGTGAACTGCGTAATCTCCAAGCCATCCAGCAGCACCTGCCAGCCGATTCCCCACGCGCCCAGCGTGGGTGATTCCCAGTTGTCTTCTTCGAAGCGCACATCGTGTTCCCGCAACTGGATGCCGATGGCCCGCAAGCTGTCGAGGTAGATGTCCTGAATCTCCGTCGGCGAAGGCTTAAGGATCACTTGAAGTTGCAGATGCTTGTAGAGCCGGTTGGGATTCTCCCCGTAGCGCCCATCCGCCGGACGACGGCTGGGCTGCACGTAGGCCACGCGATATGGCTCCGGGCCCAGCACGCGGAGGAAAGTTTCCGGGTGCATCGTCCCCGCGCCCACTTCCACGTCGTAGGGCTGCTGGATCACGCAGTCCCGCTGCGACCAAAACTCCTGCAAGCGAAAAATCAGTTCCTGAAACGACGGGCCTTTCCCGCCGCCGGCTTCCCGCCGGCGCGCTTCCCTTCTGCGTCTTTTGGGTGGCTTGGAATCCCTGCGCTTCACGAGTCGATCGGCTCCAGCATTCTTCGCATATGTAGCGGCGACCTTCAGGTCGCCATCATTTAGGTCGCCATCATTTGGTACGTTGACGCCGGGAAATGGCGACCTAAAGGCTACATCAACTGCTTTGGCTCCAACATTCTTCGCGTCTTCAGCTTCTTTTCCGCGTGGTGCTCAATCACGTCCAGCAGATAATCGCGCAAGCCCTGCAAGCTGGCGTCGTCAATTTGGGCCTGGGCAAATACTTCAAGCTTTTCCTGAAACATTCGCCGAGCTAACTTAATGCTTGAGCCTTTCAGCGCGCGGTAGCCCGGTAGTCGGCACTCCGTACACAACATTCCCGGCCGCATCGCAGAAGCGAATGCGCCATCCTGCAAATCGCGCTTGCACTTTGTGCAGGAGTTCAGCTCCGGCATCCAACCGCCCAGCTTCACCGTCCACAGGCAGAAATAGGTGACCGGAACCAGCGGATCGCGCGTCTGCGTCGCTTCAAGCGTCGATGTAGCGGCGACCTTTAGGTCGCCATCATTTTCTAGGTTGACGCCGGTTAATGGCGGCCTAGAGGCCGCCGCTACATCTAGAGCGCGCGAGCGCGCGCACTCAGAAATCGCGCGAGCCGCCAGCAGCAGCAGCCGGAAGGCCGCATCCGACGCTTCCCTCTCCGGCAGGATCGTCTCGGTAACTTCGCTGATTAATCCCAGCGCCACGCCGCATTCATAATCGCTGTGCGCCGCGAGGAACGATTCGTCCAGCTCGCACTGGCTGATGCGCACCAACTCGCGCGTTTCGCGCTCGTACCACCAGATGCGCACGTGCGAGAGCATCTCCAGCGACGAGCCGAACTTGCTCTTCGGCCGGCGCGCGCCCTGCGCCACGCCGCGCATTCGCCCCATCGAGCGGCTGAGAAAACTCACCAGCCGGTCCGCTTCACCCAGGGAATAGCTGCGCAAGATGATCGCTTCGGAGTCCCGCAGTGGCATGCTGTAGCGCCGGCAACCTGCCGGCGTTTCTCTCCGCGCGCACGATGCGCGCTTCATTCTCTGAATGGCGTCAAAGATTTCGGTCTTGCCGCCCGATCATCTTGTTGCGATGGCTTGCTGCGTCGGCGCGCCGACCGAAACCACAAGTCGCCCGCGCCGCGCAGCACTTTCTCGAACGCACAACGAACAAATGTAATTACCATATCGAATCACGCGAAGCAAACCAGAAACCGCGGCCCATCCAACTCGCGGCTCGAATCTCAGCAAGCCCGCGCAGAAAGTCGCGCGAATTCGTGACCTGCCATCGGGTTTTTTGCGAGGAATGTCAACCGAGCCATTTTGAATTTGAATCTTGCATCGCTCGGATGGCGCCACGCACGCGAAACCCCGCGCTCCGGCCGCGTTCCCCGTCGCGCCTGGATTATGTTAAGTCAAGAAAACACGGGCCGAAATCTTATCGGACGCCCCTTCCTCTTCCCTTGCGCCTTTCCTCTCCGCACCGCAATATGGCCGTGCTTTGTGCGCCGATGCCAAGCCGTCGCAAGTTGCGAACATGGACGTAGTCGGCGTTGGGCTCAACGCTACCGACACCGTAATCCGCCTGCCTCACTTCCCTGCCTTCAACTCCAAAGTGGAAATCGCGGGCGCCGATGTTTTCCCCGGCGGGCAGGTGGCCAGCGCCATGGTGGCTTGTGCGCTCTGGGGCTTGCACGCGCGCTACATCGGCTCGGTCGGCGACGATTCCGCCGCCGAGCTACAGCGCCGCGAGTTCGCCGGCGCAGGGGTGGAAGCGCACCTCCGCACGGTGCCGCAATGCAGCAGCCAGCAAGCATTCATTCTTGTGGATCAGGGAAGCGGTGAGCGCACGATCCTCTGGCGGCGCGACGCCCGCCTCGCACTTCAGCCCGAGCATCTGAGCCGCGAACTGATCGTCTCGGCGCGGGCCCTTCACGTCGATGGCCACGACAACCGTGCCGCAGCGCAAGCCGCTCGCTGGGCGCGGGAGATGGGCATCCCGGTTACGGCTGATGTCGACAACCTCTACCCGCACATCGAGCCGCTGCTGGACACCGTGGACTACCTGATTGCCTCGGAAGAGTTCCCTGCCCGGCTGACAGGCGAGCGCGACCTGCTTCGCTCGCTGCCCGCCATTGCCCAGCGGCATGGCTGCCGCGTGGCCGGCGTAACGCTAGGCCGCGACGGCGTGCTCGTATGGGCGCGCCCTGTAGCGGCGACCTTTAGGTCGCCACCGGTTCTCCATAATCAGACCTACAGTGGCGGCCCTAAGGTCGCGGCTACAGCTCGGGCAGTTGACGCTGGCTTCCTCTACTGCCCCGCTTACCAGGTGGAAGCCCGCGACACCACCGGCGCCGGGGACATCTTCCACGGCGCTTTTCTCTACGCCTTGCTGGCGGGCTGGCCGCTGCCGCGCGCTCTCGATTTCAGTTGCGCCGCCGCAGGCTTGAACTGCACCGCGCTCGGCGCGCGCGGCGGCATCCGCCCGGTGGCTGAAATCGAGTGGCTCATGCGCACTGGTGCGAGGCGCCAACCGCGAGCCGAGTTTGCGCCCTACGGCTCGCAGTCGACAGCCGACAGCTAACAGTCGACAGCCGGCAGTGGACGGCCAACTTACCGCGGCAGCGCTGTGCAGAGCTTGCGATGGACCCGTCGCCCCGTCTCCACGCTCGCTCTATTGCTACCGCACTTGTAAACTGTAATCTGTAGGCTGTGAGCTGTCGGCTGTAAGCTGTCGACTGCCCCAAAATGATCCCGCTGCGCGACATCAATCCCCGGCAGAGCTTCCCCTTCATCACCGTGGGGCTTATCGTCATCAACGTGCTCGTCTTCCTGTTTCAGTTGTCACTGGGCCCCCGCGCGGGCCAGCAACTGGTTTTCCTCTACGGGATGATCCCGGCGCGGCTCCAAGTCGCGCTCGGGGGAGGCGATGTGCCCATCACCGCGGCCGCGCTCCCCCTGCTGACCAGCATCTTCCTGCACGGCGGCTTCCTGCACGTGCTGGGCAATATGTGGTTCCTGTGGGTCTTTGGCGACAACGTGGAAGACCGCATGGGACACTTCCGTTTCCTCACCTTTTACTTGCTCACCGGCATCGGCGCGGGCCTGATCCACACCTTTTTCAACTGGGACTCGGCCATCCCTGCCGTGGGCGCCAGCGGCGCCATTTCCGGAGTGATGGGCGCGTACATCGCGCTCTTCCCCCACTCGCGCGTGGTGACCCTGGTCCCGCTGCTGATTTTCTTTTTCGTCGCGCGCATCCCGGCCATCGTTATGATCGGCTACTGGTTCCTGCTCCAGTTCCTCAGCGGGGTGGCTTCCATCGGCGTCAGCGCCACCACCGGCCGCGACGTCGGCGGTGTAGCCTGGTGGGCCCACATCGGCGGCTTCCTTCTCGGCCTGCTGTTGGTGCGCATGTTCCGTCGCCCGCGCCGCCCCTCCCCGGCATTTGTAGTCGAATAGCGGCCTGTAGCGGCGACCTTTAGGTCGCCACGCGCGGGCCGAGCCCATTGCCTGGCGAAGCTTCCGCTCGCCTTGGCGCTGCGGCCCTTGAATTCAGGTTTCAAGCCGCCGCAGTATCTCCTCGCCTGCTTCGCGGGTGGTGAGTTTTCCTCCGAGGTCGAGCGTGGTGTGACCGCCGCTGACGACGGCGCGCACCGCTTGGTTGATGGCGGCGGCCTCAGCGGCCCAGCCCAAATGTTCGAGCAGCATGGCAACGGTCAAGATGGCGCCGAGCGGGTTGGCGATTCCCTTCCCGGCAATTTTAGGCGCGGAGCCGTGCACCGGCTCGAACAGCGCAATACCGCCGGGGTTGATGTTGCCGGACGGCGCGAGGCCCAAGCCGCCTGCGAGTTGCGCGCCGAGGTCGCTCACAATGTCGCCGAACAGGTTGCAGGTGACGATCACATCGAACTGCCGCGGGTCGCGCACCAACTCCATCACCAGCGCATCCACGTAGAGATGCGTGGACTCGATCTCCGAGTACTCCGCGCGCACCTCTTTGAACACGCGCTGCCACAACTCGTGGCCATAAGTGAGCGCGTTGGATTTGTCGGACATGCACACGCGCTTTAGCTTGCCCCGCCGCGCGTAATCGAACGCGTAGCGGATGATGCGCTCCACGCCCTTGCGCGTGTTCACATCCTCCTGCACCGCCACCTCATCCGCTGTGCCGCGCTTGAAGTGCCCGCCCACTCCCGCGTACAGCCCTTCGGTGTTCTCGCGCACCACCACGAAGTTCACATCTGCCTCGCTGCGGTCGCGCAGCGGCGTCAGCCGCTTATCCAACAGCACGCACGGCCGCAAGTTCACGTACAAATCGAGCTTGAAGCGCAGCCCGAACAGGATGTCGTGCGCATGGCGATTGTCGGGCACGCGTGGGTCGCCCACCGCGCCGAACAGAATCGCGTCGAAATCGTTGCGCAGCATTTCCGGCGCGGTGATGGGCAGCGTGGTGCCGTCACGCAAATAGCGCTCCGCGCCCCAGTCGAATTCCTGCACCTCGAGTTGCTTGCCGGATTGGGCGGCCACTGCGCGCAGCACCTTCACCGCTTCCGCCGTCACCTCCGGCCCGATCCCGTCACCGGGAATCACCGCAATTCGCGTGGTGCGTTGCGCGGATGCTGGCACGACTCTCCTCTCACTCACGAATTGGCGGGCGCTAGGTTAACACACGCCCAAGCTGACAGCCGACAGCTCACAGTCGACAGCTAATTAACAGGCGACAAAAAACAGACCAGCGCAACCAACCTGCAGGCTGTAGCCTCAACCGTTAACTGTTGGCTGTAGGCTGTCAGCTGTGGGCTGTCAGCTTCGCTCAATGCACGTCGGTATCCGGCTCGTCCTGGTCAATATCGCTTTCGGTGCCGAACCCGATCTCAGCGAGATAGACGCCGGCCATCACCAGCGCGCCGCCGATCAGCAAGTATCTCGTCACCGGCTCGTCGAGCAACGCGATGCTGAGCAAGGTGGCAATCAGCGGCAGCAGATAGCTGAAGGCGGCCAGCCGCGACGCGGCTACGTGCTTCAGCGCCCAAAAATAAATCAGATACGCAATCACCGACGCGAACGCCGCCATGAACGCCAACCCGGCCCAGCCCTGCCACGCCACCGCGCGCCAGTACAGCACAAGCCCCTGGCGCACCGCCACAGGAAAAATCTACACCGCTCCCGTCAGATAATTGAACGTGTTCATCTCCAC
>JBOGNS010000321.1:0-7635 GCA_050747305.1 Candidatus Acidiferrales bacterium
CACCACGCCGTCCATCAGTTCGATGGAGTGCAGCGAATCGTATGCGCTGGTGTTATAGACCAGCGGCAGCCGCAGCCCGCCTTCGATGGCCAGCGGCAGGGCTTCGAGAATCTGCGGCACCACATGCTCCGGCGTGACGAAGTTGATGTTGTGGCACCCCAGCGCTTGCAGCCGCAGCATCATGGCCGCTAGTTCCGCGGGAGGCGTGCCTTGGCCTGCGCCTTCCCAGCTCAGCTCGTAGTTCTGGCAGAAGACGCAGCGCAGGTTGCACCAGGAAAAGAAAATCGTGCCGCTGCCGCGCTCCCCGCGCAGGCAGTCTTCTTCGCCGCGATGCGCGAAGTGGCTGCCGACCATGGCGTAGCGTCCCGTCTTGCACACCGCAAATTTGTTTTCCAGGCGGTTGACATGGCAATCGCGCGGGCACAGCGTGCAGTCTCCCAGCGCCGCCAGCGCCTCATCCACCTTGCGCTGCAACGCGCCGCTGCGCCACGCGCGCAAATAGGCCGGCTCAAAATCGTTGCGTCTCATGTGAAACACAGCCGCGCTACCGTGCTGGACAGTGCGCGCCATCACACCTAATCTTTCAGCTTGGCCCAGAGCTGATCGAGGGCTTCGCGCGTGAAGTGCGATTCGCTGACGCCGGTGTTGTACTGGCAGCTATCCCAGAAGACCTGATACACCATGCGCCCGTTGCGCTCTTTCCAGATGCGCAGCGACGTCTCCACGCCGTTTGCCGGGTGATAGTTGGAGAAATATTCGATCTCTTCGGTGCGCACGCGCGTTTCCGGATCGCGGGTCACCGATTCGGCGCGGATGGGCAGGCCGGTGCTTTGCGCAAACGCGATTCTCATCACGCGCCGGTCTTTATCCATCACTTCCACCCATTGCGCGGGTTTTAGGTCCACCATGTCAATGCCGTTGTAGCGGAAGGTCATGCCCTCTTCATCCATGCGATAGCGAAATAATTGGTGAATGTCGGTCTTCAGCCCTTCCAGATAGTCTTCGGCGGCCTCGGCGGGAAGTTCGGTTACGCCGCCGCGGTCGAGCGCCCAACCCTGGTTGCCGTTGTTGATGTAGATGATGTTGCGCTTCTTGTTGAACTCGGTGCGGTTCTTATCGGGGAAAAGCACCTGATCGAAGACGCGTTCATAGCCGGCGAGCTGCCCCTGCGAGCTGAACTGCGCATAGCGGCCTTCGCAATAGACGTCGCGCGCCTTCAGGTAGGCCTCGCCGCCCATCACGGTGATCGCGCGCTGAATCACTTCCTTGGCTTTCGCGGTGCTCTCCGCCGGCGTCATCACGCTGCGGCTCTGTCCTGCGACCGGCGCACGCCACAGGCAGAGAGAAAAAACTGCCGCCAGCAGCACAACACGCAGCCAGAAGTTCGTTGTCTTAGCCTTCATCTCTCTGTGCCTCCGTGGCTCTGCGGCTAGTCCCTGCCTTCCTTACCCGCACAACACCGCGCCGCCGTTTACATTGAGGATCTCACCGGTCATAAAGGTTGCCAGCTCCGACGCAAGAAACAGGATCGGCCCCGCAATCTCCTCCGCCGTGGCCGGGCGCCCCAGCGGAATCGCCGAGGTGGCAAACTTCCATCCGGCCTTGGTGTGCAGCACTGCGGCGGACATGTCCGTATCCACCCAGCCCGGCGCTACGCAGTTCACCAGGATATTATGCCGCGCCAGCTCGGTGGAAAGCCCTTTTACGAAGCTGATGATACCGCCCTTGGTGGCGCCGTAGTGGGTGTGCAAGGCCTCGCCGCGCTGCCCGGCGGTGGAGCTGACAGCGATGATCCGCCCGCTCTTCTGCGCGATCATGTGCGGCGCGGTGTGACGCACCATCCCGTAAACGCTCTTCAGATTCGCGGCCATCATTTCGTCCCACTGCCGCTCGCTCATTTTCTCGATGGGTGCGTCGTCCGCGTTCCAGATGCCCGCGTTGGCCACCAGGATGTCGATGCGCCCCAATCGCTGCCTGGCAAACTTCACCAGCTTCTCGCACTCTGTCACCTTGCTGAGATCCGCCTTCAGCGACTCCACGCGCACGCCGTGCTTGCGCGCTTCTTGCTCCACCTGCTGCGCCGCATCCTTGCTGCGATGGTAGTTGAACACCACATCCGCGCCGGTGCGCGCAAACAGCTTCACCGCCGCCGCGCCAATCCCGCGCGAGCCGCCCGTCACCAACGCCGCCTTCCCTGCCAAAGTGATCACGTGGAGTGTAGTGCGCCCCCGGCCTTCGCCGCGCCCGCCGTTCGCGATGGAACTTGCAAGCAACTGCAGGTGCTTCGCGCGAGTGCCTTAGTCGGCGGGTGCGTCCGGGTCGATTGCGCGTCGGATGAGCAGGACAACCTCTCGCATGCGCTGAGCTGACAAGCTGCGCACACGCTCTCTCAGGATTCTCTTCTTAATCGTCTCAATAAAGTGGCCCTTCAAGAACGATGGGCCGGGAAGACCCGTCTCTGCGGCCTGCAGATGAAGTACGGTAGGCCCTTCTGCCCCGCGGCTGCCAAACGGGATCGCAAGGACGGTGTCAATCTTGTTGCTAAAGTTGCGCGGATCTATGGAAACAATCACCACCCAATGGCGTGTGGGCGGATCTCCCGTTTCCGCGATCCAAACCTCACCTCTGCGAGGGCTCTTATCCATGTTCAAAATCAATCTCTTTGGCGGCCTCGCTCATCCAAGATCCAAGTTCGCTCTCCTCGCGTTCAGCCTCGGCCGATAGGTTCGCGAAGTAAGCGGTCGTCTGCTCCTCCAGGCGCTTCCTGTTTTCGGCCCTACGGGCGTGTTCCACCACCTCGTCTACGGCCGCCGCCAGATTCGCACCGCGTCGCGCCGCAAGAGCTTGCAGGAAGGCGAAGTTTTCCTGCCCAATCGTCGTGGAGATCTTCTTGCGCCGCACCGCGGCGCGAGATGTACGTATCCTCCCGATCCGTGTCCGAGCCTTGCGCTTCACGTCTATCATTGTATCAGACGAAATGTCCTATATCCAACCGATAGTTTATCCCCTATGGAGCAAGCTCAGGAATAGATGCGATTGGCTCCAAGCAATCCCGCGAACAGCGCTTGCGTCAACTTATCCTCCGGCAGTCGCTCCGGGTGCCACTGCACCCCGACCACCCAATGATTCGGCGACGCCAATTCTACCGCTTCGATCACCGCATCCGGCGATTGGGCGCCGAGCCGCAGGCCGCGTCCCCAGCGCTGAATCGCCTGATGGTGTGAACTGTTCACCTGCGCCTCGCGCACGCCCGCCAACCGGCCGAACTGCGTCTCCCCTTCGATGCGAATCGCGTGGAATGGTTCCGGCTCGCCGGATTTGCGATCCCAATCGTGTTTCAACTCCGTATCGAGTTCGCTGGCGATATCCTGCACCAGCGTGCCGCCGAGCCACACATTCAAGGATTGCACGCCATAGCAGATGGCCAGCACCGGCTTGCGCTCCGCAAATGCGTGATCCAGCAGCGCAAAGTCTGCTTGCTCGCGCGCCGGGTCCGGCTCAGCGCACTTTGGATGGCGCGGGGCGTGATACCACTGCGGGCCGACGTCCGCCGGGCTGCCGGGAAGCACAAATGCTTCGAGGGATCGCGCCACCTCCGCCAGCTTTTCGCGGTTGAGGCTGAGCGACAACTCGACCGGCTCGCCGCCCGCCGCCATGACACAGTCCAAATATTTCTGGTAAGCGCCGCGTTGCCCCTCCGCCTCTTCCCGCGACGTTCGCCACGGCACCCCCACGCGAATTGCTCTATCGCCGGCCATCGAATCAGCCATCCTAGCACCCGCCGCAACGCCGAATCCACGTTGACACCGATGTGGCAATGTGGCTACATTAGAGGGCTAGGTAGCCACATGAAGAAAGTCGGCATCCGGGAGCTGAAAAACCATCTGGGGATTTACGTAAGACAGGTGCGCCGAGGCGCAACCATCCTGATTACCGATCGCGGTAAGCCCGTGGCTCGCTTGATTCCGGAACCGGAGCCTCGTCGTGCTCAGTCCTTGGATGACCTGCTGAAGGAGCTCGCCGCTGCGGGCCACATCCGTCTGGCAACCCGGCCCTTGCCTCGCATCAAACCGGTTCCTGGGCGCGGCCGATTGGCGTCGCAAATGGTCATCGAGGATCGCCGATAGGTGATTTACATCGATACCCCGGCTCTCGCTAAGCGTTACATCACGGAAGCCGGTAGCGCACAGGTTCGTACCCGACTGGCGGAGGCTGCGGAGAACGGTGAGCACCTCTTCACATCGGTGCTCACCTACGCAGAGAGCTTGACGCTCTTTGGCCGCAGGTATCAGGCCGGCGAGTTCGATCTTCCAGAGTTTCGAAAAGCCAGCGATGATTTCCTCGCCGATTGGCATTCCGCGCTGAACATACTCGAACTCGATACCCGCACAATGAGCACGCTCCCGGAGTTGACGGCAAGATATCCGCTTAAGTCTGCCGATGCCGTTCACCTATCGGCGGCGCTTTGGCTGCGAGACGGCAGCCACTTGGCCGCAGAATTCGCCGGTCGTGGTGCGCTTCTTGAATTTGTCGTGGCGGATAAATCCCTGGCGCGGATTGCCAGCGATTGTGGAATGGCCGTCTTCGATCCGCAAGCGGCGTAAGCTTACGACCGTCGGCCCTCGCCGAAGACTTCATCTTCGCGGGCTGCGGCCTGAAAGAGCGGTTGGTTGCGAATTGGAGCAAGTGGCGGCTGAACGCCGCCCATCCTCAATCTGGTGATCGTGTCATCGTCCGTAACCTAGCAGGCTGGCGCGCAGCGCATCGAATACGCGGTCAACTGAAATGCGCGTCATGCAGCGGTGGTCCACTGGGCATTCGCGCAGGAAGCACGGGCTGCACTCTACCGGCTCGCGCACAATGGTGAAACGATGGCTCAGCGGCGCCGTGGCCTGCGGGTCGGTGGGCCCAAACACGCCGATCGTGGCAACGCCGGTTGCTGCGGCGACGTGCATCGAGCCGGAATCGTTGCCGACGAATGCATGGCAGGCGCGCAGCAGCGCCGGCATCTCGCCAATCGCGGTATGCCCCGCCAGCACGACGGGCTTGCCGCGCATACTAAGCGCGATGCGCTGCGCGGTATCGCGATCGGCGGCCGAGCCAAGCAGAATCACGTCCGCGTCCATTTCTGCCATGGCACGGTCCGCTAGCGCGGCGTAGCGTTCCACCGGCCAGCGGCGCGCCGCGCCAAACGCCGCGCCCGGGGCCATCGCTACGCGGCGGCTGCCTTGCCGTGCGCCCGCCGCGAGCAAACTGGCTTCCGCGAGCTGCCGCGCTCCCTCCGGCACGCGCAGCGTGATCGCGCTCAACATCGGCAACTGCTCGAGCCAGCCCGCGCGCCGCAGCATTTCGAGGTAGTAATACGGCTCCTGCGACGGAATTTCGCCCGGTTGGGGCGGCGGCACGGCTTGCGTCAGCAGCCAGCTTCGCCGGTCGCGCGCGTAGCCGATGCGCTGGCGAATGCCCGCGCGCCACACAATCCACGCCGCCTGAAACGCGTTTTGCAACAGCAGCGCCACATCGAATTTCTCGCGCCGCAACTCCTCCGCTAGCCGCTCGATGCCGGCGAACCCCGCATGACGGCCCGCGTGGTCGAACACGATGAGCTGATCGGCGAAGCCCTGATCGCGATATAACTCCGCCACCCACGGACGCGCCAGCACCGCGATGTGCGCGTGCGGCTCGCGCTGCCGGATCGCCTCCAACGCCGGCAGCGACATCACCGCGTCGCCCACCCAATTCGTCGCCCGCACGAGGATTTTCATTTTGGAGAGCGGGAGCGAAGCTCCCGCTCTGTTTTAAGAATGGGCAACATAGCGGGTTGATTGTAACGCGCCGCGCCAGAACCGCGGTGTAATCCGCGTCTATTGGATTTTCTTGTCGTAGTAGTCGAGCAGGTCGCGCAGCGTTTGCCGCATGGGGATTTGCGGCTTCCAGCCGGTGAGCGAGCGGCATTTGCGCGTGTCGCAAATTTGCACGGGAATGTCGATCGGCCGCACCAGTTCCGGCGCGACGACTTTTTCCACTTTGCCTGCCAGCCCGGTCATCTCCAGCATCAGATCGAGGATCTGCCCTATGGTGAAGAGTTCGTCGCCGCCCACGTTGTAGGCTTCACCGGGAGTGAACTTCTGCATCAGCAGGTAGTAAGCGCGGCAGCAATCGCGCACATCCATCACCACGCGCTTGCTGGAGAGCGTGCCCACGCGGATTTGCGGCGGCTGAAAGCCTTTGAGGATGCGCACGATCTGCGCCGCATCCGACGCGATGGAAAATTTACGCCCGCGCCGCGGCCCGGTGTGGGAAAACGCGCGCGTCACAAAAAACGGCAGTTTCTCGCTGGCCGCGCGCTCCAGCACGAACAAATCCGCCGCCGCTTTGCTCACGCCGTACGGGTTCACAGGGCGAATGGGGAAGCCTTCATGAATCGCGCCGTCTTCTTCGCGCGGCGCACCGTATACCTCCGAGGTGGAGCAAAACATCATGCGGCACTTGGGCTGGGTGGCGCGGATGGCTTCGGCCAGATTCACGGTGCCCAGCGCGGTACATTCGAACGTACCGCGCGGATCGAGAAAGCTGGTGGGCGGATGGCTTTGCGCGGCGAGATGGAACACGCCATCGAACTCCGCTGCGCGCATCACACGCGCCACCGAGTCGTAATCAATCAAGTCGCCGTAGTGAAATGTGATTTTGCTGTAGCTGGCGTCGGGCACCACGTCGCGGATGTCCTCTTCGCGCCCGTTCGAAGTGCGCACAAAGCCGTGCACCTCGTGCCCCTCGGCGTGCAGCAGGTTCGCCAGATGCGGCCCTACAAATCCCGTTATGCCGGTAATCAGATAGCGCATGTTCGGTAGCGCCGGCATCCTGCCGGCATTTTTGGCCCTCTGCACAAAGATTGCAGTCTGCGCGACGCTGGATTGCGTGTCAACCGCAATAGATTTCACCGCAGAGGTCGCAGAGGACGCAGAGTGTTGCGATGGCCCTTAAGGTGTGGATGTAACGCTCAAGTCTGGCTCTGCGCTCTCTGCGTCCTCTGCGGCGAACTATTTCTTGGCGAATTCCTTGACGGCGGCTTGAATCGCGGCTTGCACTGTGCGCAGCGCCTCATTGTTTTCGTACTTGGTGCGCGGCCAGAAGAAGCCGCGCAGCCCATCGCCTTTGCGCCGCGGCACGATGTGGATGTGCAGGTGCGGCACCGACTGGCTCACGCGGTTGTTGATTGCCATGAAGCTGCCTTCCGCGCCCATTGCCTTTTCCACGGCGCGCGCCAGCATCTGCGCGTTGGCAAAGAACGGTTGAATCAGCGGTCCCGGCAAATCCGCCAGCGTCTCGATGTGCTCGCGCGTCGCCAGTAGCACGTGCCCGTGAAACACCGGTCGGTGGTCGAGGAACGCCAGCGAATCGGCGTCCTCATACACCACCGCCGCCTCTTTCTTGCGGGCAACGATTTCACAGAAGACACAACTCATGCCCACGCCCTCCGGGACAACAAAAACTGGCCACTCATCGTTCCGACGCTGTCGTCGTTCGCCGGAGCGACACCCCATGATGCCGCATACATGGTGCAGCCAGCGCATCATTTCGTTCCACTGGCCGACAGTGCCCTCCGTTCCCAGGGCGACACCCTGCGAGGAGAGG
>JBOGNS010000322.1:0-11027 GCA_050747305.1 Candidatus Acidiferrales bacterium
CGGTGATTGACGGGCGCGCGGTGCGCAGCGGCGACGTGCTGATCGGCCTGCCCTCCAGCGGGCTGCACACCAACGGCTACTCGCTGGCGCGCAAGCTGGTGTTTGAAGTGGCGCGGCTCAAGCCGCAAGAATATGTGGCCGACGTGGGCAACAAAATCGGCGCGGAGATGCTCACGCCGCACCGCTGCTATTGGCCCATGCTGAAGAACGTTGTTGGCAAGCGCTGGGTGAGCGCGCTGGCGCACATCACCGGCGGCGGTATCCCCGGCAACCTGCCGCGCGTGCTCTCGCGCAACACGCAAGCGGTGGTTGACTTGGCGGGCTGGCCGGTGCCGAGAATCTTTCGCTATCTGGCGCAGCTTGCGCGCACCGACCGCGACGAACTGCTGAAGACGTTCAACATGGGCATTGGCATGATTCTGGTGGTGCCGCCGAAGTTTGTGCCCAAGGTGGAAACCGAGCTGAAGCGCCGGCGCGAAAAATTCTTCCGCATCGGCCGCATCGATCCCGCCGCCGCCGGCAAGCCCCGCGTGGTTTACTCCGGCAATTTGCAGCTCTAACGTTCCGTTCCGTTACCGAATGTAGCGGCTGGTCGCTGCCATTGCGACTCGGCAGATTTTGGCCTTGACCGGCACGTGCCGCGCTCTTCCAGAGCGCGCCTCTACACAAGGTGAGCCGGATTGAGCGAACGGTGTGCCGCAGTCGGGTTAGCGAGGGTTGAGGCTGAGGCGGTATTCGGCGCTGGCGCGCAGGCGGCGGTCAATCAGCACCGCGGCGTAACGCGAGCAAATGGCCTGTTCCGAGGCGGCCCATTGCGATACGGCCGCGATGGGCGCGCGCCGCAGCAAGCCCAACAGCCCGTAATAGACACGCACGCCGCGCCAGTGTTCGCGCGCTTCGTTCAGGTCGGGGCACAGTTCCCGCAAACCCAGCAGGGCGTGGAAATGTTCGGCGCCGAATTCCTGGCCGGGACAGCCGGCATGATTCTGCACCGATGCGGAGATGGGATCGGCGGCGGTGCTGGTCAGCAGCGCGCGCCAATAGAACACCGCGAACTGCCCGAGGGCCGCCAGCGAGAGCACGAGGATGAGCGCTGCAATGAACATACGTTTCCGCCCACCCCATCTTGCCATTTGCGGGTAGTCCTGTCTATCGGACGGAAGTCCTTTTCCAGTGGGACGGGAGTCCTACCAGGACGAATCTTTTAGGCAGTCGTAAAACCTGCTTTCTTATTGACTCCATGTAACTTAGCGCATATCCTCAGCGCGAGATTTCGACGGTGCAGCGTGGATGTTCGGATTTCGCCATGAGGGGTCTCGTGAACTGGGCGGAATTCAAAAAGGCAGCGCCGAAGCTGGCGCGTACGGCGGAGGAGCTTTTCGACCGTACCGGCGTGGTGCTGCTGGGCACGGTACGCAAGGATGGCGGGCCGCGCATCAGCCCCGTGGAATTTGTGTTTCTGGCAGGCGAGCTTTACGTGGGCATGATGCCGCAATCGCTTAAGGCGCGGGACTTGCTACGCGACGCGCGCTGCACGGTGCACAGTGCGGTCGCCGACCGCATGGCCAAGCACGGTGAATTCAAGCTGTATGGCCGCGCGCGGCAGGTGCGTGGCGCCCAAGAGCGGAAGCGTTACGGCCTGGCGCTGAAAAAGAAAATTGGCTGGAACCCGGAAGAGGGCGGCATTCCATATCATCTATTCGCCATCGATGTCTCCACCGCAGCCTACTTCCGCAACCAGGCGCACCAGCGGCACTTGTGGCTGTGGCGTTCGCGCGGCCGAATCAAACGGTTTGTGCAAGGCATCCAAGGAGAGCTGAAGGAAATCTGAAGGAGATCAGAACATGCCCGCTCAAATCCCTGAGAAGTTTCGCGACCTGTTTGGCAAGCCGGCGTTCGCCTCGCTGGCTACGGTGATGGACGACGGCGCCCCGCAGGTGTCGCCGGTATGGTGTGATCTGGAGGGCGACCGGGTGCTGATAAATTCCGCGCGCGGCCGCGTGAAAGACAAGAACCTGGCGCGCGACAAGCGCGTGGCGCTGGCCATCATGGACCCGGAGAATCCTTACCGCTATCTGGGCTTGCAGGGGCGCGTAGTGGAGATCACCGAAAAAGGCGCCGACCAGCACATCGACAAAATGGCCAAGAAATATCTGGGCAAGGAGAAATATCCCTTCCGGCAGCCGGGGGAAGTGCGCGTGCTCTTCAAAATCGAGATCGACCGCGCGCACACGATGGGCGGCTAAAAGCGCGCGGGACCGCAGGCGCGTGCTCGCAGAACCACTATGGAGTGCGGCAGCGAAGCTGCCGCTTTGTTTTGAGATACGGCAAAAATGATCCCTATGGCCGCTGCGTGAGCACGAAACACAAGACCGCCGTTCTGCTTGTTCTGAGGAATCTTAACCCTGGTGTTGATGTGAGGCCGGGGCCGGCTGAGAACAAAGCGGCAGCTTCGCTGCCGCACTCCATATGGGGCTTGCCGCAGGTCTCATGACTTATGACTCGCCGATGTCTTCCTGCCAGAGTTCCGGCTGAGCGGCGATAAAGTCGCGCATCATGGCGATGCATTCCTCGTCGCGCAGGTCCACCACCTCGATGCCGTTTTCGCGCAGCCAGTCCAGCCCGCCGGCATAGTTCACCGACTCGCCCACGACCACGGCGCCGATCTGGAATTGCCGGATCAGACCGCTACAGAACCAGCAGGGCGCGAGCGTGGTGACCATCACCATATCGCGGTAGGAACGCTGGCGGCCGGCCTTGCGGAAGGCGTCGGTTTCCCCGTGCATCGCCGGGTCGTCTTCCTGCACTCGCAGGTTGTGACCGCGGCCGAGCACGCGCCCGTCGCGGGTGAACAGCGCGGCACCCACCGGCACGCCGCCTTCGGCCAGACCGACGCGCGCTTCGTCCAACGCCACCTTCAGCATGGATTTGCAGAACTCAGGATCGAGGGGCATGGGTTTGAACTCAGAAGTCAGAAAGCAGAACTCAGAACTCGTTTTAGAAGTAAGGGCCGGTTCCTGCCACCGGTCTCTACTGCAAGTATGCCGTACTGCCGCCTCTCTTGCTAACGAAATCTTCAACCTACCAAGCTACTTTGGACTCCGAAGGGCGTAGCAGGGGGCAGCCGCTAGCGCGCGGTCAATGCGACGTCGGCGATGGCCAGCGAGACGCTGGCGGTACAACACCGTCATTTCACACCGAAAACAGCAAGCCCCGCAGCTTGCTTCGTTGCGGGGCTTGTGGCTCTCACCGGTTGGGTGTGTTGGGGTAGTAAGCCTAAATTCTTGCTTTGGCCGGCGCCTTTAGCGGGCGCGACTCTGAACAGAGAAACAGTTTCTCGCGCTCGCTTTCGTCCGGCCACGCGCTGGATTCACGCGCCTGCGGGACGATTTCATCGAGGTGCGAGAGTTGGTACACGGCGCGCATGTCGTTGACGAAGCGCACGCCGCCATCTACGGCCGCGCGGGCGCTGGCCTGCATAGCTTGAAACAGGCCGGCCGCCGTAGCGCCATCCGCGCGATTGGCGGAAACCAGCGCAACGTCCGCCGTCAGGAACAGCGCCAGCGCGGCTCCGGCCACTCCGAGCACTGCTCGCTTCGAGATCGAATTGGCCATTCGCCGCATCATTGTCGCTCACAAGATTAGACGCGGCTTTTCGCAAAAAGTTTGGAAGCAGTGAGCAACATGTGCTGAACAATTCGAGATTGAGCACGCCCTTGAAGATGCGTCTAAGTCCCAAAGGGCGAATGAATTAGGGCGCCCGCGTGCCCAGCGACGAAATGCCGCCCCTTGCGGACGCCCAGTTAGCATATGGATGTCACTCGTGCCGCAGCGCAACCATGGGGTCGACGCGCGTGGCGCGGCGCGCCGGCCACCAGCATGCCGCCAGCCCCACCAGCAGCAGCGTGGCCGCAACGGCGGCATAGGTGGCCGGGTCGGTCGGTTCGATGGCAAAGAGTAGTGTTTGCAGGTAGCGCGTGAGCACCAACGCGCCGGCGAGCCCCAGCGCGACGCCCGCCAATGTCCACAGCATGCCGCCGCGCACCACCAGCCGCCAGATGTCTGTGCGTTGCGCGCCCAGCGCCATGCGCACGCCGATTTCCTGCGTGCGCTGCATGACCGTATAGCTGATTACGCCGTAGATGCCAACCACGGCCAGCGTCAGAGCGACCGCGGCAAATATCTCCAGCAGCAGCATGTTGAACCGGCGCTCGGCCAGCGAGGCATCCAACGCGTCTTCCAGTGTGCGCATCGCGTACACCGGCCGGTCAGGATCGGCGCGGAGTACCTGATCGCGCAGCGGGGCCATCAGAGGCTCCGGAGCGCCCGTGGTGCGCACAACGAAAGAGAACCAGCGCACCCACGGGAAGGTCACTTGGCGCACGGGGGCGTAGGCGGTCGGCCCTTCATCCTTGTCGAGGCCCCAAGTGCGTGCGTCGCGCACCACGCCGACGATTTCCAGCGGGCCCACGTCGCGCTGCGCATCGGCCCAGCGAATGCGCTTGCCCACCGCATCTTCATTCGGCCACATGCGCCGCGCGAACGATTCGTTGACAATCAACACGCCCGGCGCATCCGCCTGATCGGTTGGCGCGAAGCTGCGCCCGGCCACCAGCGGAATCTGCAGCGTGCTGAAATAGTCCTCGCTGGCTGCCACAAACCCGGTGAGCGGCGCATCGGCCACCGCCACCGGCCGGCCCTCCTCGTAAAACGAAAACGAGGCCCAGCCTTCCCCCAGCGGGGGATTGGTGACCACTGCCGCCGCTTCCACGCCCGGAACCGCGAGCAAGTTTGCCAGCGCGCGGTCGCAATAATTCACACGCTCTGCAATGGCGCGATAGCCTGGCGGGGTGAGAAAGACGCTCATGCTCATGGCGCGGCTGGTGGCAAAGCCGGGCTCGATGGCGAGAATTTTGGCGAAGCTGCGCAGCAGTAGCCCACCGCCCACCAGCAGCACGACTGCAACGGATACTTCCGCGACCACCAGCGCGTTGCGCATCCGCCCGTGGCGGCGCTCGCCGGTGCTGCGCGGGCCTTCCTTGAGCGAGCCTTGCAGATTGGTGCGCGAGAATTGCAGCGCCGGCAGCAGGCCGAGCGCCACTCCAGCGGCAAGCGTCAGCAGCAGGGCCGCGCCCAGCACCGTGGCGTCCAACTCGACTTGGTCGAGCCGCGGCACCCCGCCGGGATGAATTCGCAGCAGCAGGCGCACACCGGCTTCGCCGACGGCCACGCCGAGCGCGCCGCCGGCCAGCGCCAGCAACACGTTTTCGGTGAGGAATTGCCGCAGCAATCGCCGCCGGCCAGCGCCCAGCGCCGCACGAACTGCGTATTCACGCTGGCGCGAGGCGGTGCGCGCCAGCAGCAAGTTGCCCACGTTGGCGCAGGCAATCAGCAGCACGCAGCCCACGGCGCCGAGCAGCACCAGCAATGCGGTTTGCGTGCTGCCTACGAGCGTTTCGTGCGCGGTAAGCAGGCGCACGCCGTAGCCTTTGTTCGATTCGGGATACTCGCGCTCGAGCCGGGCAGCAACCACGTTCATCGCGGCCTGCGCTTCGCCGAGGGTGATGCCCGGCGTGAGGCGCCCAAATACGTACATGAAGCGGTTATGCCGCTGCATGCCGCCCATGTTGTCCTTCAGCGCGGCCCAAATCAGCACGTCTTCTTCGGGGAAACGGAATTCCGGCGGCATCACGCCAACCACCGTGTGCGGCCGGCCATTCAGCGGCAACGCTCGTCCAAGAATGGCGGAGTCGCCGCCGAAGGTGCGCTGCCATAAGCCGTAGCTCAGCACCACACGCTCCGGCGTGTCTGGCCGGTCGTCCTCGGATGTGAGCGTCCGGCCCAGCAACGGGCGCGCCGCGATGGTGCGGAAAAAATCGCCGCTCACGCGCGCGCCCAGGATGCGCTCCGGCACGTCACGGCCGGTAAGGTTGTAGGTCCAGTAGGCAAACAGCGCCATGCGCTTGAAGATACTGCGTTCGGCTCGCCAGTCTTCATAATCCGGCATCGAGCTGGAATGTCCCGAGCCGGCTTGGCCGTTGTGCGTGGTGTGCAACACGATCACACGGCCCGGCTCCGGATAGGGCAGCGGCTTCAGCACCACAGCATGCACCACGCTGAAGATGGCGATGTTGGCGCCGAGGCCCAGCGCCAGGGTAAGCGCCACCACGGTGGTGAACGCCGGATTGCGGCGCAGCATCCGCGCGCCATGCTTTACGTCCTGCCACCATGAGCCCATCGTGTCCTCCGATTCGTGGCGCGAGCCGGCCGCGCACACACCAGCGGCGTGCGTCTGCCCCGTTAGACCCAGCGCGCGATTGCCCGGTTAGGCTGGGCATGCGAGGCGCGCTGGGCGTTGCAACTGAAGTGCAAAAGCGCGACGGGCAGTGCGCGTTGCGTTACAATCAAAGATTCACACCTGAGGAGGCTCCGATGAAGGGCAAGCCCGAAGTTCTCGAACAGCTCCAGGAGATGCTCCGCGAAGAACTCACCGCCATCAACCAGTACATCCTGCACGCTGAGATGCAAGAGAACTGGGGCTACCACAAACTGAGCGGCTACATCAAGAAGCAAGCCATTGGCGAGATGAAGCACGCCGAATCGCTGATCGAGCGCATCCTGTTCCTCGAGGGCATGCCGAATCTCAGCGAACTCGACAAGCTCAACATCGGCAAGGACGTGCCGGGCCAGCTTCGTAACGACCTGGACTTGGAGCGCGCCGCGGTGGCCTCTTACAACAAGTCCGTCGAAATCGCGCGCAAGGCCAGCGACAACGCCACCGCCGACTTCCTCATCTTCATCCTCAAGGATGAAGAAGAGCACGTTGACTTCCTGGAAACGCAACTCGATGTGATCAAGCGCGTGGGCATCGAGAATTACCTCGCGCAGCAAATGGGCGAACCCGGCGGCAAATAGAGCGCCGATTCGCTTGTGCATTTTGCTGTGACAGCCAAGGGCGCCCGATTCGCGGAGCCATTCGCTCCACTCTTCTACCGCCTGAAAATTCGGTCACATTCAGCCATTTGCGTTCATCGGCTTTCTCTGCGTTCATCTGCGGTTCGTTTTTTCCGCCGCGCGTCCGTGGCCAGTGTAACGATTCCCTTGCGCTGCCCGTCGCAATCGTGATAATTCCCGCTCACTACCTAATGCCTAGGAGGATGCCATGACCAAACTTTCTCGCCGCGCCGCCGTGTGGCTCGCGGCCTTCGCGCTCATTTTCACCACAATCGCCGCGCCCGCCGTGGCCCAGGAGAAGCCGGCGCAGAAGCGCGGCCTCGACGACGAGACCATGTTCGATATGGAGTCCATCTCCAACCCTTCGATCTCGCCCGACGGCAAGCAAATCGTTTTCTCCCGCGGCTGGATCGACAAGAAAAAAGACCAATCGCGCAGCAACCTCTGGATCGTCAACTCGGATGGCACGCGCCTGCGCGAGCTCACCGTCGGCCCCTGGCGCGACTCCTCGCCCACGTGGTCGCCGGACGGCGCGCGCATCGCCTTTCTCTCCGACCGCGACGGCTCGAACCAAATTCACATCCTTTGGGTCGATACCCGCGAAGTGGCTCAAATCACTCGCGCGGAATTTTCCCCTTCCGGCATTCGTTGGTCGCCCGACGGCAAATGGCTGGCCTTCACCATGCGCCTGCCCTACGAGAAGAATCCGCTCTCCGTGCGCCTGCCGCGCCGCCCGCGCGGCGCGGAGTGGGCCAAAGGCGCCACCATCGTGGACCGCCTCAGTTGGGCGCGCGACGGCCAGGGCCCGGTCGCGCCCGGCTTCACCCACGTCTTTGTGGTGGACGCCGCCACCGGCGGCACCCCGCGCCAAATCACCTCCGGCGATTTCGATCACGGCGCGCCGGAATGGTCCGCCGACGGCAAGACGCTCTACTCCAGCGGCATGCGCAAGCCTGAAGCCGAATACCTGCGCAACGACAGCGAAATTTACGCCTTGAGCCTCGCGCCCGGCGCCGACGATCCCCGCGCCCTCACCAGCCGCAAAGGGCCGGACTCCAACCCGCGCGTCTCGCCCGACGGCAAATGGATTGCCTACACCGGCTACGACGATCAGTCCTTCACCTCGCACCTCTCCAGCCTCTATCTGATGGACTCCACCGGCGGCGGCAAAAAACTTTGGGCCGGCAATCTGCCCAGCAGCCCGCAAGACGTCACGTGGGCCAACGACGGCTCCGGCGTCTTCTACAACATGCAGGAGCAGGGCAACTCGAACATTTATTTCGCGCCGGTCAATGGCCCCGCGCGCAAGCTCACCAGCGGCGCCATGGTGATTTCCGATTTCTCCGTGTCGGATAACGGCCGCATCGCCGCTATCCGCACCAGCCACCATCAGCCCGGCACGCTCATCACTTTCGACCGCGCCAACCCCGCCGCCATAAAAGAACTCGTGGACGTCAATCGTGACGTGCTGGAAGGCCGCGCCCTCGGCGAAGTCGAGGAAATCTGGGCCACCGCGTCCGACGGCGGCAAAGTGCAAGGCTGGCTCGTCAAGCCCATTAACTTCGAAGCGGGCAAAAAGTATCCGATGGTGCTCTACATCCACGGCGGCCCGTGGAGCATGTATTCCGTTGGCTTCAACTGGGCCTGGCAGAATTTTGCCGCCAACGACTACGCGCTGCTTTACACCAACCCGCGCGGCTCCACCGGCTACGGCCAGGACTTCGTCAACGGCATCCAGTACTCCTACCCCGGCAAAGACTACGACGACCTGATGGCTGCTGTGGATGCCGCCATCGCCAAAGGCTGGATCGACAAAGAAAACCTCTTCGTGTGCGGCGGCTCCGGCGGCGGCGTGCTCACCGCATGGATCGTGGGCCACACCGACCGCTTTCGCGCCGCTGTCTCCATGCGACCGGTGATCAACTGGCACTCGTTCGTCGGCACCACCGACGGCTCATCGTGGTACTACCAGTTCAAAAAATTCCCGTGGGAAGACCCTATGGAGTTTGCCGTGCGCTCGCCGCTGCATTACGTGGCCAACGTGAAAACGCCCACCATGGTCATGACCGGCGAAGCCGACCTGCGCACACCCATGGGCCAGAGCGAGGAATACTACCGCGCGCTCAAAATGCTGAAGAAAGATACGCTGCTGGTGCGCATGCCCGATGAATACCACGGCTGGCGACGCCCCACGCATCGCCTGCTCCAGCAGCTCTATCTGCGCGCGTGGTTCGATAAATATCGCACCGACAAGCCCAAGAAACCGGCAACGCAAACCGAAATCGCCGAGCACGAGCAGTAGCGAACGTAGGGGCGGCTTTACGCCCCTTCTGGAGTGCGGCGGCTTGCCGCCGTTCTTGTGCAGACGTTGCAGCGCAGATGCAGCATCACGGCGGAGCGCAGCTCCGCCGGCCGCGCTCGCAATCTTGAAACGGTTGACTTCCCGTCGCTGCCTGACGTAGCGTTCGCTAAGCGCACCGCTCGTTCGTCGTAGGAGGAGATGATGACTCGCCAAAAATCACGCCTGATGACCTGCCTTTGTCTCGCCAGCCTAATCGCGCTGGTAATCCCCTCCGTCGCCCAGCAGCCCGCCACGCAAGCCACCGCGCCGCCTTTCGCAACGCCGGCGGCGCAGAAAGGCGCGCCTGCGTCCATTCAACCATCGGGCGGCCCCTCTAACGCCGCCGAACTGGAAACCTTCCTCGACGGCATCATGTCCGCGCACATGCAAGCGCAGGAGATTCCCACCGCCGTCGTCGCGGTAGTCAAAGACGGCAAGCTTTTCTTCTCCAAGGGCTACGGCTACGCCGACCGCGAAAAGCGCACGCCGGTGGACCCCGAGCGCACGCTCTTCCGCCCCGGCTCCGTCTCCAAGCTCTTCACCTGGACCGCCGCCATGCAACTGCACGAGCGCGGCCAGGTCGATCTCGACGCCGACGTCAACACCTACCTCAAAGATTTCCAGATTCCCGCCACCTTCCCCGAGCCCATCACCATGAAGCATCTGCTCACGCACACCCCCGGCTTCGAGGATGGTGCGCTCGGCTACTTGTTCGTGCGCAATGCAGAAAAAATCGTGCCGCTCAGCCAGTCGCTGGCCGCGCATATCCCGCAGCGCGTCCGCCCGCCCGGCACCTACTCGTCGTATTCCAACTACGGCACGGCGCTTGCCGGATTGATCGTCGCCAATATTTCAGGGATGACATTCGAGGACTACATCGATAAGAACATTCTGGGCCCGCTGGGCATGACCCACAGCACCTTCCGCGAGCCGCTGCCCGAAGCCCTGGCCCCGGACATGGCCACCGGCTACAAGCACCAGAGCGGCATCTACAAGAAGCAAGACTTCGAGTTCATCGCCAACTTTGGCCCCGCCGGCGGGCTTTCCGCCTCCGCCAACGACATGGCGCGTTTCATGCTCGCGCATCTGCAACTCGGCCGCTTGGGTGATGCCCGCATCCTCGAAGAAGCCACCGCGCGGCAAATGCACTCGCAGCTTTACACACTCGACCCGCGCCTCTCCGGCATGGCCTACGGCTTCTACGAATCGCGCGTCAACGGCGTGCGCATCATCGGCCATGGCGGCGATACACTGTGGTTCCACACTGATCTCGCGCTGCTGCCCGAGCACAACCTCGGCATTTACGTTTCCTACGTCACGCACGGCGGCCGCGCCCGCAGCGAACTGCTCAAAGCCTTCATGGATCGCTACTTCCCGCAGCCTGCGCTGGCGCTGCCCGCCCCGCCCGACGATTTCAAGGAGCGCGGCAAGCGCTTCGCAGGCAATTACCGCTTCACCCGCCACAACTCCAGCACCATCGAAAAAGTTGCCGCGCTGGCTTCCGTGCTTTCCGTCTCCGTCACCTCCGAGAACCGCCTGCTGCTGAGCGGCCTCGGCGAGAGCGCAATGCAGTTCGTGGAAACCGAGCCGCTGCTCTTCCGCCAGGTGGACGGCACGCAGGTGATGGCCTTCAAAGAAAATGAGCGCGGCGAGGTCACTCATATGGTCCTCGACGCGCTCCCCTTCATGCCCACTTACCGCATCCCGTGGTATGAGGCGCGCGGCTTCACGC
>JBOGNS010000323.1:0-2145 GCA_050747305.1 Candidatus Acidiferrales bacterium
CCCCTGACGCGCGGAACGTGGCGCACAGCCAAGAGTGGCTGTGCTACTGAGGAATTATGGCGACGGTAGAGATTGCTTTTCTGCACAGTCAACTCGAGGAGCGCAAGCGGCGGCTGGAAGCGGCGATGGCCGGGGCGCCGCAAAATGCGCGCTTCGCGCAATTACTGAACGAAGTAGATTCAGCGCTGGGTCGCATGGCCGAAGGCCAGTACGGGATTTGCGAGGTGTGCCACGAGTCGGTGGAGCAGGATCGGTTGCTTGCCGATCCGCTGGTGCGCTACTGCCTCGATCACCTCACAGCAGAGCAGCGGATGGCGCTGCAGCGCGACCTGGAGCTGGCATCGCAGGTGCAACGCAAGCTGCTGCCGCAAGCGGCGTTGCGCGCCGGCAATTGGGAGGCCTGCCACCACTATGCGCCGGTCGGCCCCGTGAGCGGCGACTACTGCGACCTGATTCCGTCCGACGGGCACCTGTTTTTCGCGCTGGGCGACGTGTCGGGGAAGGGTGTGGCCGCTTCGATGCTGATGACGCAGTTGCACGCTCTGTTTCGCGGCTTAGCGGGCATGGCGCTGCCGCTGGGCCAGATCGTGGCGCAGGCCAACCGCGTGTTCTGCGAAAGCGCGCTGGCCGGGCAGTACGCCACGCTGGTGTGCGGCATGGCCAGCGCCGAAGGCGACGTGGAGATTCATAATGCAGGACACTGGCCGGCAGTGATTGCCGGGCGTGGCGGCGTGCTCAGAGTGGAGTCCACGGGCCTGCCGCTTGGCATGTTCCTTGACGCCGAGTTCTCCGCCACGCGCATGAAGCTCGAGCCCGGTGACACGCTATTCCTCTACACCGACGGGCTTTCGGAAGCGCGCAACGCCGATGGCAGCGAATACGGAGTCGAGCGTGTGGCGCGATTGGTGCGCCAGCACGCCGCACAAGCCGCCAACGGCATCATTGATGCATGCCTTGATGACCTCCGCACCTTCTCGGGGGGAGCACCACGGTTGGATGACCTAACTCTGCTGGCGGTGCGACGGCACTCGTAGCGCCGAAATCCTGCCGGCGGGTTCAGCGAGGCATCTCTGATGCCGCAGTTGCACGCTCGGCGGCGCCAACTTCGTCGCGGCCGCAAAGGATCGCCGGCAAGATGCCTGCGCTACGACTGACGGCGATGCGGCGCTTGGATGGGCGGGCCGGCTGCACCGGCGCAGCGGGCCGGCCGAGGGCGCGATTGATGGCGTCGAAGGTGGAGCGATCGGCGCCTTCGACGATGAGGCAGTCTGCGGCCACGCAGTGCAGAAAAACCCCACCCTCATCGCTATCGAACGCAAAAAAGTTGGGACGGCGAAAGAACCCGGTTGCCCCTGCGTACTTCACTTCCAACGCTTCACTGTAGCCGCCGAAAAAGCGCACCGCACCAGCTTGGCTGTTGAGACGGACGCGGAAAATCAGCAGCAACGGGCCGTCCGCCTGCCGCTCGAACGCGGCGTAGCGGTCTCCCGCCCAAGCCGGCGCTAGCTCCGCAGCGCGCTCGCTGCCCAGAAACCGCTTGAGGACGCCGTGCAGGCCGAACTCCCCCATCTTATTTTCATCCAGCTTCCTCCAGCCGCGCGGCAGGGTGGAGAAAGCGGCTGCTAAATCCACCGGCTCGGGGGCAACCCCGGCGAGATACAACTCCGGGTGCATGATTTGCTGCGTGGAAACCGGCGGGTTCTTGAAGACGCGGTTAAAATCGGTCCAATCCGCGCCTGCTTTGAGCACTTTCTGCGCGAAGATAGCGCCATCGAGATAGGGAAAGACCAGCGCGTCCTGAATGAACGGCGGCGCCGTGGCCATTTGCGGGCCGGAGGCCATCCCCGCGGCGCCCTGAGCGCGCATCAGCAAAGTGAGGTCACCCATGGCGCGCGCGCTGGTGACGGGAAGACCGAAGTCGCGCGCCATGAATTCGTGCATGACCAGTGTGGCGGCGCCTTCCGCTGCGGCGTGTCGCGCCACCTGCGCATCGTCGTCGGGCTTGGCAGCGTCGAGCCAGGAACGCAGCTTGAAGTGCTGGTCGTGCAGAGCGTGCACCAGTTCGTGGGCGATCACCAGGCGCTGCTGTGCGTCTTCACCCAATTCGTCCAGAATGTAGAACTCCTGCTCGCGCGGGTCGTAGAG
>JBOGNS010000324.1:0-4557 GCA_050747305.1 Candidatus Acidiferrales bacterium
GAGATTAACGACCCCAATGAAACCGTCAGGATTCCATTCAAAGTGAAGGATATGAAGATCGGCGAAGAGCTGATTTATTAGCGCACGACCGTTGTTCGCGAGCGACAGCACGCCTACCCACTGACACGGATACCGACGCAGTAGTTGTCACCCAAAAAGAATAACCCCGCCCGAGGCCTTGCGGCGTGTCGAGCGGGGAGCAAGTCTCTGCTAGAATAGCTGCGCTTGTCCCGACTGTCAAGTACTCCGTAATCGTTTGTGGGGAAAGAGGATAGGGTATCCATCATGGCCAAGCGGCCGAAGCCGGTGATTTTGACGGTGCTCGATGGGTGGGGCTACTCGCCGGAAACCAAGGGCAACGCGGTCTATCTGGCGCGCACGCCGAACTACGACCGGCTGCTGCGCGAATTTCCCAACACGCTGGTACACACCTCGGGACGCTTTGTGGGTCTGCCGGAAGGGCAGATGGGCAACAGCGAAGTCGGTCATCTGAATATCGGCGCGGGGCGCATCATCCATATGGACATCACGCGCATTGATCTGGCGATCCGCTCCGGTGAGCTGGCGCGCAATGAATTGCTGCGGCGCGCGATGGAGCGCGGGCGCGCGCGGCAGTTGCACCTGCTGGGGCTGGTGAGCGATGGCGGCGTGCACTCGCTGAATACGCATCTGTACGCGCTGCTGCGCATGGCCAACGAGAATGGCGTCGCGCGGGTGTTTGTGCACTGCTTCATGGATGGGCGCGATACGCCGCCGCACAGCGGCATCGGCTTCTTGCGCGAACTGGAAGCGCAGATGCGCGAAATCGGCGCGGGTCGCATTGCCACCGTGATCGGCCGCTATTACGCAATGGACCGCGATAATCGCTGGGAGCGCATCGAGCGCGCGTATCGCGCCATGGTGCACGGCGATGCGCAGCACAAGAGCGCCGACCCAATTGCCGCGGTGCAGGCGAGCTACGAGCGCGGCGTGACGGATGAGTTTGTCGAGCCGATTGTCATCACAGAAAGTGACGGGTCGACGCCGCGCGGGCGCATCCAGAGCGACGACGCGGTGATCTTCTTCAATTTTCGCGCCGACCGCGCGCGGCAGACTACGCGCGCGCTGGCCGAGCCGGGGTTCGACAAGTTCAGCGATGCGCGGCGGCCGCAGAATTTATTTTTTGTAGCTATGACGCAGTATGAGAAGACGTGGCCGTGGCTGCAATACGTGTTTGGGCCGGAGAAGGTGTCGCACATCCTGGCGAATGTTTTTGCGGAGATGAACCTGCGCAACCTGCGCATCGCAGAGACGGAGAAGTACGCGCACGTCACCTATTTTTTTAATGGCGGCATCGAGAAGCCGTTTGGCGGCGAGGAGCGCGTGCTGGTGCCGTCGCCGAAGGTGGCGACCTACGACTTGCAGCCGGAGATGAGCGCGGCGGGCATCGCGGACAACGTGGTGGCGGCGATCGAGAAAGGCGAGTTCGACGCGATTGTGATGAACTTTGCCAATGCCGACATGGTTGGGCACTCGGGCAAGCTGGAAGCAGCGGTGAAAGCGGTGGAAACGGTGGATGCATGCCTGGGGCGCATCTATCAGGCGCTGAAGGCCCGGCACGGCCCGGGGGCGTGGATCATTACTGCCGACCACGGCAACGCGGAAACCATGATTGATCCGGCGACCGGCGGCCCGCATACCTATCACACCACGAACCCCGTGCCGCTCATTTATGTGAACGAAGGCAAGAATGTGCGTTTGCGCAGTGATGGCTCGCTGCGCGACGTCGCGCCCACGTTGCTCGCCATCATGGGCTACCCGCAGCCAAAGGAAATGACCGGCCACGACCTGAGGGTACTAGCCACAGGTGAACACAGATGAACACGGATCCTTGCAACCGCCGATGAACGCTGTGAAACGCAGAGGAAAGCGGACCGTGATCACCTCGGGCCGCAAACAGCACCAACGGGGCATGCGGAGAAAAATGATGGAGGAAGTGCGCCGTGCGGAACGCCAAGTGAGGGCGGGTCATTACACCAGGCACGAAGACATGAAGGAATGGTTGCTCTCCTGGGGCGCGGATCACGAATTGCCGCCGCCGAAATGTGTCTGTGGTAAGAGTCATGACCATGGCGGTAGAGTTGGTTAGGATTTCCCCGCAGCGATGGAAAAGCCTTTCAATACGCGTATGGGATGGACGCGCAAATATCGACGCAACGGCGATCCTGAGAGTCACCAGGTCATCCCGTACGGCGTGAAAGGCGGCGGTGTAATCACCGGGCATCCTGCCGGCATACTGCTGGTTGGTGCGGTGCTCATCGTTTTCCTGGTCGGAGTACCGGCCACGCGATAGTTTGTGGCCGCTGCGCTTGCGACGGGCGCGCTCGTCGGCCTGATTCTGTGGCTTCGACACCGCTGGTTCCTCTGTGCGTTCCGTGCCTCTGTGGCGATATGCTAGGCTTCCTTCCCGATGCCGGCCTGAAGGCCGGCGCTACATTGGATGACGACGCCGAATCCTGCTGAGACCAAACTGCTGATTTGTGTGTGGCACCCGTTTTCGCTGTGGCGACCGCCGGCGGATGTGGCGGTGCACGTGCGCCGGAACTATCCGGGGATGAAAGTGGTGCACCTGCCGACGTACGACCATCTAGAAGAAGAAATCGCCGACGCGGACATTTTTGTGGGCTTCTCGCTGCGTCCGCATCAGTTCCTTGCCGCCAAGAGGCTGCGCTGGATTCACTGCACCGCAGCAGGCGTGGGGCAACTGATGTTCCCGGAGCTGCGCGAGAGCGGCATCGCGCTGACCAACGCCAGCGGCGTACACACCCTTCCCATGGCTGAGCACGTGCTCGGCATGATTCTGGTGCTGGCGCGACGGTTTGCGAGTTCGTTTCGCTATCAGCTTGAGGGCCGCTGGGCGCAGCAGGAAATCTGGGATGAGCAGCTTCGCCCGCGCGAGTTGATGGGGCAGACGCTGCTGCTGGTGGGCTACGGCGCAATCGGGCGCGAAGTGGCGCGTCGCGTGCGCCCGCTGGGGATGAAGATTTGGGCGGTCACCCGCTCCGGCAAAGGCAATGCGGAGTTTACCGACCGCATTGTGCCCACCACGCAACTGGAAGCGGTGCTGCCGGAAGCCGACTACGTGGTGCTGGCCGCGCCGGAAACGCCGGAGACGCTGCGCATGTTCGACGCGCGTCGCCTCGCGGCGATGAAGCCGACCGCGTTTCTTGTCAACGTGGCGCGCGGCACACTGGTGGACGAAGCCGCGCTCATCGATACGTTGCGGCGGCGCGCCATTGCCGGCGCGGCGCTCGACGTCACCGACCAGGAGCCGCTGCCACCGGAAAGCCCGCTGTGGTCGCTGGATAATGCTTTTATTACGCCGCACATCAGCTCCGTAAGCGAGTTTCTGTGGGATCGGCAGACCGAGCTGCTGCTCGAGAATCTCGAGCGCTGGTTTGCCGGTGAAGAATTACGCAATCGCGTGGATTTGCAGCGCGGATACTGAAAGACGTTTAAGAGTGAAAAGGTGTAAGAGTTAAAGCGCAAAACTCAGAACTAACTCAGAACCCTACTCCCCATCCCCTACACCCGACGCCCTAATCAATTGCCGCCGCTGACTTCACCTTTGGGGGATTGGTAGCCCTCTCTCGCATAGACCACCATTTTTACTTTTTTATTTTTTTGATCGCGAAACTCGAGCGGCTGGCCGTCGGGGCCGACCAGTTGGACTTTAATTTTGCGGAATTTGCCGTCGGGTTTCTGGTTGCTGGGGACGTAGCCGACGCGGTACTGATTGCGCAGCGCCGCGGCAACGTCCTGGAAAATGTTGGGCAATTCGCCGGAGAAGCGCGGCATCCAGGCGCGGCCGCCGGTCATACGGGCAAAAGCGGTGAGCTGATTTTCGGCTTGCAAGAAACTCATGCGGCCGATGGCGCCCAGTTGGCCGCGATTGTCAAAGTATTCCCAGAAGTCGCGGGCGACGCCGACGGTGAAAACGGTCACGTCGGTTTCCTTCAGGCGCTTCAAGGTGTCGTCGAGGGTGTGCTTGCTGAAGGTGTCGAGACCGGAGGCGAGCACGAGGACGTCTTTCTTGCCCTTGACGTCTTCGAGGCGATCCACGGTATCAATAAGCGCGTCGAAAAGATTGGCTTCACTGAAGCCGGGGAAGTACATGCGGGCGAGGTGCTGCTGGATTTCCGCTTTGTTCTGGGTGAAGTCCACTTCGATGCGGGTTTTCAGGTCGTAAGAGACCAGTGCCGCCCAGTCTTCTTTCTTGAGCTGATTGAGGAAGAGCCACGCGCTGTCTACAGCTTTGTAGGCAAAGTACTCGTAGCCGAGTTTGGAAAACTCGATGAGCACGACGATGGTGATGGGCGCGTCGGTGGGAGTGAAGTTGGTGATTTGCTGCGGGACGCCATCTTCGAGGACACGGAAATTTTCTTTGGACAAGCCGCTGACGTAGGTGCCGCGGTTGTCGGTGACCACTACGTCTACGGTGACTACCGGGACTTCGAGGGAAATGGAAAACTCGTCCTGCGGCTCCTGCTTCTGTTCCTGCGGCTGTTGCGGCGGCGG
>JBOGNS010000325.1:0-3842 GCA_050747305.1 Candidatus Acidiferrales bacterium
GATGAAGCGCCGCAGTTGGGTTGGGTGACGTGGATGAAATCGGCGCCGATGACCCGGCATCCCGGTGATACGATTCTGGAGCTTTGAGAATGTAGCGCCGGCATCTTGCCGCTTGTTTGAGGGCCAGCGAGACGCTGGCGATACCGGGCCGATGAACCGGCGCCATGGCGGCCTAAAGGTCGCCGGTAGATAAAACGGAGAAGCGGCAGAATGGCGGCCTGTCGATTGCCGCCACAGCGGAGCAAGGAGGTGGCGACCTGAAGGTCGCCGCTACATGCGGAGGGAAGGGCCAATGATCTCGAATCTGAAGACACTGATTGAGAAGCTGAATGATCCCACGCGCAAGACGCTGGAAGCGGCAGCGGGTTTTTGTCTGGCGCGAACGCACTACGACATCGAGATCGAGCACTTCCTGGCGAAGTTGCTGGATGCGTCGGATAGCGACCTCGCGCGCATCCTGAAGCATTTTGGCGTCGATAACTCGCGGTTCACGGCGGAGCTGACGCGCTCGCTGGATAAGCTGAAGAGCGGCAATGCGCGAACGCCGTCGTTCAGTCCCACGCTGATGAAAACACTCACCGAGGCGTGGATGCACGGCACGATTGATTTCGGCGCGGCACAGATCCGCACGGGATTCGCGGCGGTCGCGCTGGCGAACAACGTGGAACTGTCGCGGCTGATGAAAGATTTCAGCCGCGAGTGGTCCAAGGTGGAAGGCGAGAAGCTGCAAAAGGAATTCTGGAGCATCGTGGCCGGATCCCCGGAAGACCACCAGACCATGATGGCCGCGGACATGGGCACCGCGCCGGGCGCGGGTGGCGAGGGAGCGCCGGCACGGGCACGCGGCGGAAAAACGCCGAACCTCGATCAGTTCACAATCGACATGACGGAGAACGCGCGCAAGGGAAAGATCGATCCGGTGCTGGGCCGCGATCATGAGATCCGGCAGATTGTGGACATCCTTACGCGGCGGCGGCAGAACAATCCCATCCTCACCGGTGAAGCGGGTGTGGGCAAGACGGCGGTGGTGGAAGGCTTCGCGCTGCGGCTGGCGAATGGCGATGTGCCGCCGCCGCTGCGCAATGTGACGCTGCGGTCGCTGGATTTAGCGCTGCTGCAAGCCGGCGCGGGAATCAAGGGCGAGTTTGAGAACCGGCTGAAGGGGCTGATTGAGGAAGTGAAGTCGTCGCCCACGCCCATCATCCTGTTCATTGATGAGGCGCACACCATGATTGGCGCGGGCGGCGCGGCCGGGCAGAATGACGCAGCCAACCTGCTGAAGCCGGCGCTGGCGCGCGGCGAGTTGCGCACCATCGCGGCCACCACGTGGTCGGAATACAAGAAATTCTTCGAGAAAGATGCGGCACTGGCGCGGCGCTTCCAGGTGGTGAAGGTGGAAGAGCCCAGCGAAGACACGTGTATGGTGATGCTGCGCGGCATCGTGCCGGCCCTGGAGAATCACCACAACGTGCGCATTCTGGATGACGGGCTGGCGGCGGCGGTGCGCTTTTCGCACCGCTATCTCGCGGGCAGGCAACTGCCGGACAAAGCGGTAAGCGTGCTGGATACGGCGTGCGCGCGGCTGTCGTTAGGCCAGAACGCGACGCCGCCGGCGGTGGAGGATTTGACGCGGCGGCTCGATGATTTGGCGGTGCAGCAGCGCGTGCTGGAGCGTGAAGCCGCGGTCGGCGCCGACCACAGCGAGCGGCTCGCAGCGATCGGCAAGAAGCGTGCGGCGGCGGATGCGGAACTGGGCGCATTGCGGGCACGCTGGGAAAAAGAGCGCGACTTGGTGGGCAAGCTGCGCGAAATTCGCATGAAGCTTGAGGGCGCGGCCGGCTCGACCGGCAAACCCGCGGCAGCGCAGGCCACGGCTGGAGGACATGGGCCGGGCGGGTCGACTGCGACAGGCGGCGACGGCGCGGCCGCCTCAGCTTCCGCAAGGGCGGCGACAGCGGCGACTGCGACGGCCACCGAAGCGGCGCCGAGTCAAGCGGTGGACGTAGCGGCGCTGCGCGCGGAGCTAGGCAAGCTGGATGCGGAACTGCGGACACTACAGGGCGAGAGCCCGCTGATCATGGTGTGCGTCGATGGCCAAATCGTCGGCGAAGTGATTTCGGCGTGGACCGGCATCCCGGTGGGCAAGATGCTCAGCGATGAAGTGGCCACCGTGCTCTCGCTGCCGTCGCTGCTGGGCAAGCGGGTGATCGGGCAAAACCACGCGCTGGAACTTATCAGCCAGCGGGTACAGGCATCGCGCGCCAGTCTCGACGACCCCAACAAGCCGGTGGGCGTGTTCATGCTGGTTGGGCCGAGCGGCGTGGGGAAAACGGAAACCGCGCTGGCGATTTCCGATCTGCTCTACGGCGGCGAACGGAACCTGATCAGCATCAACATGTCGGAGTTTCAGGAGTCGCACACCGTTTCCACGCTGAAGGGGGCGCCGCCGGGCTACGTGGGCTACGGCGAAGGCGGCGTGCTGACGGAAGCGGTGCGGCGGCGGCCGTACTCGACGGTGCTGCTGGACGAGGTGGAGAAGGCGCACCCCGACGTGCTGGAGCTGTTCTATCAAGTCTTCGACAAGGGAAAGATGGAAGATGGCGAAGGCCGCGAGATCGATTTCAAGAATACGATCATTATTCTCACTACCAACGCCGGCACGGACACGTTGATGAAGCTGACGGCGGACCCCGAAACCATGCCCAATTGGGATGGCTTGGCGAAAGCGCTGAAGCCGGAACTCAACAAGATTTTCAAGCCTGCATTCCTTGGGCGCATGGTAATCGTGCCGTATTTCCCGGTGCGCGATGAAGCGCTGAAGCAGATTGTGCGTTTGAAGCTGGGGAAAATCTGCCGCCGCATCGAGGAGAACCACAGGATTCAGCTTCTTTACGAAGAAGTGCTGGTGGAAGAGGTGGCGAAGCGCTGCACGGAAGTTGAAAGCGGCGCGCGCAACGTGGATAACATTCTCACTAACACGCTGCTGCCGGATATTTCCCGCTGGGTGCTGACGCGGCTGGCGGAGCGGCAGAAGCTGGAATCAATCCGCGTCGGCGTGGGGGCCGATGGGAACTTCGTCTATCAATGATCTTGCAAGGCGAATAGAGACCCACCCCGCGGAGTGGCAAACCCGCACAGGCTGGAAAGCCTGTGCCACTGAGGGAGCAGGAGCGCAGCAGTGGCCAAATACACCCAGCAGAACCGCCTGATGGAGCTGACCACGCCCCTGGGCAAGGACGTGTTGTTGCTTCAGGAGTTGCAGGGGCGGGAAGGGATCTCGCAGCTCTTTTGCTTCCAGTTGCACCTGCTCTCCGAAAACAAGTCCATCAAGTACGAGGACATGGTCGGGAAAAAGGTGACCATCACGCTGAAGCACCAGGAGGACAAGAAGCGCTACATCAACGGGCATGTGAGCCGGTTCGTGCAGGGGCGGATGGATGACCGCTTCACGCATTACGAAGCGGAAGTGGTGCCGGCGATGTGGTTTCTTACGCGCACCGCGGATTGCCGGATTTTTCAGAAAAAAACGGTTCCGGACATCGTGAAAGCGGTGCTCTCGGAGCATGGGGTTGATCAGAAATCGGTGCTGACCGGCAGCTACCAGCCGCGGGAATACTGCGTGCAATACCGTGAATCGGATTTCGCGTTCGTATCGCGGGTGATGGAGCAGTACGGAATCTTCTATTTCTTCGAACACGAAAACGGCAAGCACACTATGGTGCTGGCCGATGCGCCCACGGCGCACAAGCCGTGCCCGGAGTTGTCGAAGATTCGCTACGCGCCGAGCCGCGAAGAAGGGATGTTGTGGGAAGACACGGTCACCGGCTGGCAGGCGGTGCAGG
>JBOGNS010000326.1:0-6112 GCA_050747305.1 Candidatus Acidiferrales bacterium
TTATACAAAAACACCAACTCATCACAACAGAATAAAATAAAAGCTATGTCGAACCGCCGATTCAGTAAAAGAAATAGCGGCGGATCATATCCAGCGCCATATGCGACGCCTGCCAGCGCACCTTGTCGCGTTCGCCGGGAAAAAGAAATGCGCGCTCTTTGGTGGCTGCACCGTTGGCCAGCGCAATGTGCACCGTGCCTACCGGCTTCTCCGGCGACCCGCCGCCGGGCCCGGCAATTCCGGTGATGGCGACGCCGAGCGTCGCGCCTGCACTGCGCCGCACGGAGTCGGCCATCGCCGCGGCCACTTCCGCGCTGACCGCGCCTTTGGCCTCGATGATTTCGCGCGGCACATCGAGCCAGCCGGCCTTCAGTTGGTTGCTGTAGCAGACCATGCCGCCAACAAAAAATGTAGAGCTGCCGGGGAGGCGTGTGAGCCGCTCGGCCACCAAGCCGCCGGTGCAGCTTTCCGCCGCGGCAATCGTGGCGCTATTGAGGTTCAATTCGCGCGCGACGATTTCCTCCAGCGATTCACCGGCCGTGGTGTAACAACTTTCGCCGATGGCCAGCGCGATGCGCTCGGTCATTTCGCTGAGCAATTTTTCCGCTGCGGCGGCATCCGCGGTCCACACGCGCAGGTGCACCTGAATTTCGCCCGGCGCGGCGAGGATGGTGGTCTGCGCGTCGCTGTACTTGGTGTAAATCGGTGCGATGCGCGCATCGAGTTCCGACTCCGGCATCCCTGCCACGCGCAACTCGCGCGTGTAGAGGCGCAGGTTGCCCGCATGACGCGCCAGCCGCTCTTCGGCCAGCGGCCACATGCCTTCCAGTTCGTTGGGCGGGCCGAGCAGCAGCACGATGATGTGGCCCGCATCCTCGAGCCACAGTCCGGGCGCGGTGCCGCGCTTATTTTCGAGCGGCTCCGCGCCGTCCGGCACCAGCGCCTGCTTCCTGTTGGTTTCGGCCATGGTGCGGCCGTAGCGCCGGAAGCGTGCTTCGATGCCGCGCAGCACGGCGTTGCTCAGCTTCAGCTTGCGGCCCAGCAGCTCGGAGAGCGCCTCGCGCGTCAGATCGTCTTCCGTGGGCCCGAGGCCGCCGACGGAGATCACCACGTCGGCGCGGCTGAGCGACTCGCGAAATGTTTCGCGCAGGTGCGCGCGGTCGTCGCCTACAACGAACTTGCGCGTTACCTCGATCCCCAGCCGGTTCAGCCGCCCGGTAATGAAGAGCGAATCGGTATCCACCCGGTACGGCGTCAGCAGCTCCGACCCAATCGCAATGATCTCCGCTTTCATCGTGAAGTGTTTTATCCGATTGCGAGGATGCGGCGCAACCTGGCACGCTGCGCTTACGCGGGCCGCATCGGAGAAGTGAGTTTTCGACCAGCCAGTTCGCGGAAACGGGTTCGCTCTGCATCGTTTTGGAATGCGCGTTTCGGAATGACTGAATACATCTGCTTGCCATAAACCAGCAAGAAGACTTGCTCGTTTTCGAGCAATTCGCTGTACATTTCCCAACGCAGCCGCGCATCAATGATTGGCGTTTGAAAGTGAATCTCATCTTCACCAAACACGAGTGTGTTCTTCTCCTGAAATTTAGGCGAGCCTTTGAAGCGCCAACGCACGACTAGCGGATCAATGGAAAGCAAGTTGAAGAATTCGAGAAGGGCCAACACGAACCAAATCATTGTCCACCACCGTATCCCGGCCAAACTCACCCATGCAATCCCGAGCACGACCAGGACTACCGCCACCACTCGATCTGTTTGCGCCCACCGGGATCGCTTGGAGTAATAAAGGCGAGACGCGGAAACGTGTTCCTGGACGTGGTGGTTGAATTGGATTTGGATGGCGCTATCCATAGATACGCCGGCGATTGCGAGGTCGCAATCGGCGCCATTCTCTAAGCACGTCTTGCAATTCCTCGGTACACTGTTCTAACTCTCTTGCGTTTGCCCACACGCCGGGCAGGCCGGGGACTTCACCAAAGTAGGTTCCGTCCTTAAGCTTCTTATGCTGCGCGCGCTGTAGTTTTTTCGCGATGTATTCGCTCAGCATGGCGGCAGATTAGCACGCCTACCCAAACAGCGGGCGGCCTTCGACGTTCCAGTCGAGCGAGAAGAGGGCGTCGCTGGTGACGAGCATGGCGCGACGCGTGGGCAGCAGCGCCATTCCGAGCAGGCCCAGCCCGCTAATCACCAGATCGGCCTGGGCGTCAGGCGTCAAGCGCACGACGCCGCGGCGTCCGGCGTAGGATGCGGCGACATAAAGGTTGCCGCTGGCGTCAAAGGCCAGCCCTTGCGGACGGCCCAGCCCGCGATAGAACGTGGTCACTTCGCCGTGGTGGTTGATGCGGTAGATGCGGTCGAAGCTGGACGTGGTAGGCCCGGTCACGAATAGATCGCCATCGGGCGCGAATGCCAGATGGTACGCGGCGATGGAAGGCTCCAGCGTGGCGAACACGAAAATTTCGCGGTCCGGGCCAATCTTGAAAATGGTGCCGCTGCGGTCGCCGCAGTAGAGGAAGCCGTCGCGATCAAACGCCAGCCCGGTGGCGATGCCCATGCCCTCGATCCATTGCGTGGCGCGGCCGTCGGGCGACACGCGTTGAATCGTGCCGTCGTGCCGGCAGGAGATGTAAAGCATGCCGTCGCGGTCCAGCGCCAAACCGCTGGGGTTGGTCAGCTCGGTGACGAAGGGCTTCACCACGTAGTTCGCCGTGATCTTGTAAAGCGACACCGGCACTTTCTGCCCGCGCTGCCCGCTGAACGTCACATAGATGTTGCCTTCGCCATCCACCGCGGGGTTGGCGACGGGATGCAGGTTGTCGGCGATTTCGATGCCGATGGAGACGGGGTGTGGCGCACTCTCCGCGCCGGCTGCCGCCACGCGCACCGTGCCGGTTTCCGCGCCGATGGGCACGCGCGCTACCAGCCGGTTGTCGGCGGCCAGCAGCACGTTGCCTTCGGTGGCGCCAAAAAAAACCGACGGCCGCGCACCATTGCGCCGCGCAAAGCCCGAGCCGAGAATCGTGAGGTCGCCGCCGGGAATGGCCGCCCCCGGCGTGACGCTCTCGATGCGCGGAATGTTATTTGTCGTCAAGTATCGCGTGACTCGTGGTCCGTGACTTGTGACTCGTGACTCGTTCCTGGGTGCCCCACCCTTTCGCATTTTGAAAGGGTGGGCTCTCGCCTGGGAACTAAGGCTCATCACAAACGACGGCGTAAAGGCAAATGCCCGGTCGCACCACCCGCCACCGCCTCTACATTCCCGCGGCGCGCAGCGCCCACAGGCAAAACGCTGCGTAAATCCCCGCTACCCAGTCGTCCGCCATGATGCCCCAGCCGCCCGGCAATTTCTCAGCCGCACGCACCGGCCACGGCTTCCAAATATCAAACACTCGAAAAAGTATAAAACCTGCCAGCACATATTTCCAGTGAGGCTCTTCCAGACCGACAAAAAAAAACACACCCTCCGGCACAAATCTGCACTGACCCATTGGAATCAGCAGCGCAAGAAGCTGGCCAGACATCTCGTCAACGACTACTTCCTGCGGATCAGAAATATTCTTCCATCGTGCAGTCTTACCCGCAGACCAAACACCAATGAGGGCAACTAAAACCAACGGCAGATAATTGAGAATCCACAGAACAGAGGTGCTGAGAGAGAGGATGTCAACGCCCATCCTGTGAAGCGGGAACCAGGGGTTCCAGTAGTGCCAGAAAAGGAACGCGACACCAACACCGCCCAATGAGCCCCACGTTCCAGGCGCTTTAGGCAAGTAGCCAAGTCCGAAGCCGGTGGCGATGAGCAGCGCGAGGCGCGGCGGGCGCTGCGGCGTCGTCGAAGAAGACGGCGGCGGTGCAACCGAGTCAGCGGTCCGGCTCATTGTCTTCTTTGGGAGTTTCCAACTCGTCTTCGTCAATCACCGGCTGAGAGACGACGTAACGTTCGCTGGCCCAATTCCCCAAGTCCAGCAGCCGGCAGCGCTCCGAGCAAAACGGGAAGTCGGGACTGGCGTCCTTCTGGGTCGGTTTCCCGCAAATCGGACAATTGAACGTCAATGCAGACTGATCGACCATTGCGAGTACACTAGAATCGGCTGCAACGCCGCGCCTACTCTCCGCCTCCGCCGTCGCCACCTCCGCCGCAATCGCCGCCGCTGTCACCGCAATCAGATCCACTAGAATCCCCGCCATCACCGCCCCGGCTAGCGTCGGCGTCAGCATGACCCTGTTTCTGCCGGCCGCGTCTCGCATATGGTGAAGGTTTCCAGTTGTACCCTAGGCCCCAGTGCAAAGCGGTCCATAGAATGAAGGCAATGCCCACCGCGATGGCTATTTCAGACACGCGCCCTTCTTAACTTAGCACGCGCAACGGCGCGCCAGTGGCGATGTGTACCACAGCAGTGCTCGTGGAGTGCGGCGACTTGTTTACCCTGAGTCCGCGTCCGGCGGACGAAGGGCCGCCGTTCTTCCGTGCGAAGCCCGCTTCGCGCGGTTTTTCGGCGCCACACGCGAGCCCTACAACCCGCGCAACCAAATCGTAGTCATGCGCCTCTGTAATTTCGATCGTCGCCATTGCGCCGGCGCATGTAGGACAGGCCTCCTGGCCTGTCCGCTCCGAGTCCGCCCCAACATGCGATCTTGCTACGCGTGACGTCCCGGCGGGCGGCGGGACAGACCGGGAGGTCTGTCCTACCTCGCCCAAGTCGGTGATATAGACCTTGCCGTCAATTTCCGGCGCCATGCCTTCGAGGCGCGCCTCCAAGACCAACTCCGATTCGCGCGACGGGCCTTCCAGCATTGCCGGCACGCGCCGGCCCAGCATTGCGCGCCGCTTGCGCGCGGAAATTTTGCGCTGGATGGCCATCAACTCATGGCGGCGCCGCGCGATCGTCTCGTCATCCACCTTGCCATCGAGCGCAAAACTCTCCGCGGTTTCTTCATCGGAGTAGGCGAACACGCCCAGCCAATCGAACTGCGCCGCGCGCACAAAATCGCAGAGCACGCGGAAGTCGTCTTCAGTCTCGCCGGGAAAGCCGACGATGAAGGAGGTGCGCAGCGAAACACCAGGAATTGTGCACCGCGCGCGTTCAATGAACTTAAGGAATGCATCTCCGCTGGAGCCGCGTTTCATCCGCGCTAGCACGCGTCGGCTGGCGTGTTGCAGCGGCACATCGAGGTAGTTGCAAAGTTGAGGATACGCCGCGATGGTGTCCAGCAGGCGCTCGGTGATGCGGTTGGGGTAGCAGTAGAGGAAGCGCACCCACGCGATGCCGTCCACCTGCGCCAGCCGCTCCAGCAGCAGCGGCAAGCCGTCGCGCAAACCGAGGTCTTCGCCGTAAAACGTCGTATCCTGCCCGATCAGCGTGACTTCACGCACGCCGGCGGCGGCCAGATTTTCCACCTCACGCACCACCGACTCGAAGCGGCGGCTGCGAAAGCGCCCGCGCAGCTCCGGAATGATGCAAAACGTGCAGGGATGATCGCAGCCTTCGTTGATTTTTACGTACGCGGTGTGCCGCGGGGTGGTGAGCAAGCGCGGCGTGGCATCGTGATAAAGAAACGCCGATGCGTCCGACTCCACATCGGGCCGCAGTTCGCCGCGGCAGGCGTCGAGGATGCGCTCAACTTCGCCGGTGCCGATCACCGCATCCACTTCGGGAATCTGCCGGCGAATTTCGTCGCGGTAGCGCTCCACCAGGCAGCCCGCCACAATCAACCGCTGCGCCCGGCCAAACGTCTTGTGCTCGGCCATCTCGAGGATGGCCTCGACGGACTCCTTCTGCGCCGGCGCAATAAAGCTGCACGTGTTCACCACCAGTACGTCGGCCTCATCGGCGCGCGGCGTCAGCTCATAACCGGCGCGTGCCAGCGTGCCCATCATCACCTCGCTATCCACGAGGTTCTTCGGGCATCCCAGGCTGATGAATCCGACTTTAGGCATTCGGCAGAGCGCGAGGAAAGCAGCGCAAACGCTCCATTCTAGCACACAGACATGATGCGCCCTGGCGGACAGGAAAATCGAAAAGGGAAATTGGAAAATGGGAACCGAAGAGAACCAGCAAGTCAATGGATGACGCAGAGGCGCAGAGAACGCAGAGGATCGCAG
>JBOGNS010000327.1:0-4930 GCA_050747305.1 Candidatus Acidiferrales bacterium
CGATGCCGCCCATAGCGAACACGTGCTGGGCTGCTTTCTGCTCGCGGCGGAAAGGATGCACGCATGAGGTTCGCTATGACTCGGACCACCCTCATCTACAATTTCAACAGAAATGCTGGACAGTGCCGCTCGCTGGGCCTGTCACCTACGCCTTAATGCGTCTGCCTTAGTATCTTGTAGATCTCGTTGGCGGCATCGAACTCCTCTTGCAACTCGCGGCTGGTCAGCCGGGCGCGCAGATGATCGAGCGCCTGCATCATCTGATCCATCGCCGCCGCAATGTTGTCGCGATTCGCGAGGCAGATGTCGCGCCACAGCGCATATGGACTGCCCGCCAGCCGCAACGTGTCGCGCGCTCCGGGGCCCGCCAGCATCAGCGGCAAGCCGGAGTGATCCGTGGCGTCGCGCAGCACGCCCGCCAGCGCCACGGCTGCAAGCTGCGGCAGATGCGAGACAAAGGCCACCGCGCGGTCGTGCGCTTCGGCCTCCATCCACACCGGCGCCGCGCCGATGGATTTCAGCAACGCGGCAAAGCGCGCCACCCGTTCATCTGTATTCGCGTTAGACCCGATCAGCGCGTACCGCGCGCCGCGAAAAAGCTCCGCCTCCGCGTGCTCGACGCCTGCGGTTTCCTTGCCCGCCAGCGGATGGCCGCCCACGAAGCATGCGCCGTTGCTGCGAAAATGTTCCGACGCGGCGCGTACGATGTTGGCTTTGATGCTGCACGCATCGGTCGCCAGCGCGCCCTGCGCCGCGTGCCGTGCCACTTGCGGCAGCACTTCCAGCGTTGCGCCCACCGGCAGCGCTACGTACACCAAATCAGCATCAGCAACCGCGTTCTGCAAATCGGTGACGCCAACTGCAATGGCCCCGCGCGCAACCGCCGCCTGCAACACGCCCGCGCGGTCCCAACCCACTACACGCGCGTCCGGCAAGGCGCGCCGCACCGCCAGCCCAAACGAGCCGCCAATCAAGCCCGTGCCAAGAATTGCCACTCGCTGGAAGCCCTCAGTCATAATTTGCGGATCGTGCGACCCGTCAACCGTGCGAGAAGGAGCCGCTAAGCGGCGAGCCGGTCGTCGCATCACTTAGCGCCCCCTCGTTCAGAGAAATCCACATCACGCGCCGTTCTTACATTGCATCCTTATCCGTGTTAATCCGTGTCCATCCGTGGTTGCAAACAGCTTCACACCGCCTCGCGCCGGCTCATCCCTTTGCGTCCCGCCTGCTTGAGCGCGCGCACTTTCTCTGCAACGGCCTTGGCGGCAGCTTCGGCCGAACTTGCGCGCTCGATTTCCGCCACCAGCGCCGAACCGACCACGGCCGCATCCGCCAACCCGCCCAACACTGACACATGCCCCGGCAGCGAAATGCCGAATCCCACCGCGATGGGTAGCGTGGTGAGTGCGCGTATGCGCCGCACCAGAGCGGGCAGGTCGTCGGGTAGCGCCTCTTGGGCGCCGGTGACGCCAGTGCGCGAGATTAAGTAAAGGAAGCCGCTCGACACCTCAGCCAGCAGCTTGAGCCGCGCATCTGTGGTCGTGGGCGCAGCGAGCAGAATCGTATCCAGCCCGCGTGCACGCACCTGCTGAAAAAAGCTGCCGCCTTCTTCCGCGGTGAGATCCGTGATCAGCACGCCATCGGCGCCGGCCTTCGCGGCAGCATCGGCGAATCTTTCCGCGCCCATCTGAAACACCGGGTTGAAATAGCTGAAAACCACCAGCGGCACGTCGCTCTGTGCGCGGATGCGCCTGAGCAGATCGAGCACGCCGGCGAGAGATGTGCCAGCGCGCAGCGCGCGCTCGCTGGCGCGCTGAATCGTGGGGCCGTCGGCGATCGGGTCGCTGAAGGGCACGCCGAGCTCGATCACGTCCGCGCCGGCTTCGGAAATGGCGAGCGCGATACGCTCGCTCGCTTCCGGCGAAGGGTCGCCAGCGGTGAGGTAGGCGACCAGGCCGAGCTCTCCGGCCGCGCGCAGCGTCGCAAACTTGCGTGAAATGCGAGAAGTCCCGGACATGCGCCTTGACCCTATACATCGGCGAAGCAAGCTTCGCCTTGTAGAACGGCAGCAAGCTGCCGCACTCCAGAAGTGTGCGCTCAGAGATAGCGCGATAGAATTTCCATGTCTTTGTCGCCGCGCCCGGAGAGATTCAGAATCACCACCTGTTCGCGCTTCATGTTCGGCGCGCGACGAATCAATTCCGCCACTGCGTGCGCCGACTCCAGCGCCGGGATGATGCCCTCGGTGCGCGCCAGCGTGCGCGCCGCATCCAGCGCGGCCGCATCGCTGACGGCGGTGTACTCGGCCCTGCCCTGCTCCGCGAGCCACGCATGCTCCGGCCCCACCGCCGGGTAGTCCAGCCCCGCGGAAACCGAATGCGTGGTCGCAATCTGCCCATCGCGGGTTTGCAGCACAAATGTGTGCGTGCCTTGCAATACGCCGGGCCGCGCGCCGCTGAACCCTGCTGCTGCGGCCAGCCGCGCTGCGTGCTCGCCCAGCGCGGCGCCGCGCCCGCCCGCCTCGACGCCGATCATCTTCACCGACGCATCGCCGAGAAATTCGTGAAACAGTCCAATCGAATTGGAGCCGCCGCCGACGCACGCCAACAGCGCATCCGGCAGCCGCCCTTCCGCCCGAAAAACCTGCGCGCGCGCTTCCCGCCCAATCACCACCTGAAAATCGCGCACCATCACCGGATACGGATGCGCGCCGAGCACCGAGCCGAGCAGGTAGTGCGTGTGGCGCACGTTGGTCACCCAGTCGCGCATCGCTTCGTTGATGGCATCTTTCAGCGTGCGGCTGCCGGAGTCCACGCCGACCACCATCGCGCCCAGCAATTGCATGCGCTTCACGTTGAGCCGCTGGCGTTCCATATCTTCGGTGCCCATGTACACGACGCATTCGAGGCCCAGCCGCGCGGCCACCGTTGCGGTGGCGACGCCGTGCTGCCCCGCGCCGGTTTCCGCGATGATGCGCGTCTTGCCCATGCGCGACGCCAGCAGCCCTTGCCCGATGCAATTGTTGATTTTGTGCGCGCCGGTGTGCAGCAGGTCTTCGCGCTTCAGGTAAATGCGCGGCCCGCCGAGGTGCGACGTAAGCCGCTCGGCGAATTGCAGCGGCGTGGGCCGCCCGGCAAAGTCGCGCAATTCGGAGTCGAGTTGCGCGGCAAATGCTGCTTCGTTGCGCGCTGCTGCGTACGCGCGCTCCAATTCCTCGAGTGGCGCCACCAGCGTCTCCGGTACGTAGCGCCCGCCATACGGTCCAAATCGCCCGCGCGCATCCGGCCACACCTGCGCAGCGGGCCGCAGGCTAGCTTGGCTTTCGGTCGGCAAGCCGAACCTCCTCCAGAAATGCGCGCAGCTTGGCAGCATCCTTCCTTCCGGGAGTGCTCTCGATCCCGCTGCAAACGTCCACCCAGTGCGGCCTTGCTTCATGAATTGCCGCGCAAACATTTTCGGCCGTCAAACCACCCGCCAGGTACAACTCGAACTTGGGCCTGAGCAACTTCTTCGCCTCGCGCGCAACGCTCCAGTCAAAACTCGCGCCCGTGCCGCCCCGCGCATCCTCCGCAAAGCCGTCCAGCAGGAAGTCCGCGTCTCGCCGGTACGCCTTCAATTGCGCCAAGTCAAACTGCGGGCCCACGCGAAACGCTTTGATCACCACATAAGAGTCAGCCAGCGCCTCCGCCACCTCCGGCGGCTCTTCTCCGTGCAGTTGCACTCCCAACAGATCTGCTTGTAGACCAATCTCGTCGACTTCTTCGACCGAAGCGTTGACGAACACGCCCACCGCCTCCACGTTCGCAGGCATGCGACGGCGAATTTGCCTCGCCTCGCCGAGCGATACGAAGCGCGAGCTCTTGGGGTAAAAATTAAAGCCGAGGGCATTCGCGCCGGCATCCATCGCCAGCTTCGCATCGGTCCAATTCGTAATGCCGCAGATTTTCACCTTTGTAGGCATGCGTTCAGTCCCGTTCATCAAGGTTCATCCGCCCGGCTGTAGGGGCAGGCCCCCGTGCCTGCCCTTTGCGGTGCGCATCGCGCAACGCGAAGGGCGCCTGCCCCTTTGCGGTTCCCAGCAATTCCCGCAGCGCCGCTTCCGGTTCGGGCGCCTGCATCAAGTGCTCGCCAATCAGGAAGGCATCGAACCCCGCCTTACGCAATCGCTCCAAATCGTCGCGCGTGCGCAGACCCGATTCACTCACCGCGATGCATTCCTTCGGGATCTTCTCCACCAGCGCCAGCGATGTCTCCACGCGCACGTCAAACGTTCGCAGGTCGCGGTTATTCACGCCCACGATCCGCGCGCGCGCGTCAAGCGCCCGCGTCAACTCCTCCTCCGTGTGTATCTCCACCAGCGGCTCCATTCCTAGCTCACGCCCCAGCGCGATCAACTCGCTCAGCGCTGTATCGCCGAGCACGGACACAATCAGCAGAAAACTATCCGCCTCCGCCGCGCGCGCCTCCCACACCTGCCACGCATCCACGATGAAGTCTTTGCGCAGCACCGGCAGCTTCACATCTTTGTGAACCGTGCGCAGATGCTCCAGCGAACCCTGAAAATGCTCTTCCTCCGTCAGCACCGAGAGCGCCACCGCGCCGGCATTTTCGAACCCACGCGCCAGATTCATCGGATCGAATTGCTCCCGCAGCACGCCGCGCGAGGGCGAAGCTTTCTTCAGCTCCGCAATCACGTTCACGCCATCTCGCGCCAGGGCACCGGCAAAATCTCGCGGCGGCTCGGCGCGCCTGACCGCCATTTTCAGCACCGCCAGGGGCACGCGCCGCTGGTCAATCACCAGCCGTTGGCGGCGCGCCTCTACGATGCGATCAAGAGTCGTTCCCGTTCTCGTCAGCGCAGTCATTCTCGGGTCCTGCCAGCATTCTCTCGCGCAAAAAGAGTAGCACAGCCACTCTTGGCTGTGCGCTT
>JBOGNS010000328.1:0-2600 GCA_050747305.1 Candidatus Acidiferrales bacterium
GCCAAAGACCATGTACAAGAAATTCTTCGGGCTGCGAGAAAACCCGTTCAACGTGAATCCGGGCCCGCGCTATCTGTACATGACCTCCCACGCGCAGGAGGCCCTGGCTTGCCTCACCTATGGCATCCAGAACCGCAAGGGATTCGTAATGCTGACCGGGGAAGTGGGCACCGGCAAGACCACGCTGCTTAATAAGCTGCTGGATTGGCTGCACCGCGAGGGAATCCCGACGGCGTTTGTGTTTAATCCGCGGCTCAACGTGTCGCAATTCCTCGACTTCATGATGGCGGATTTCGGGCTGCCGTGCGAACCGAAGATGAAGGGGCAGACCCTGCTGAAGTTCAATCACTGGCTGCTGGAGCGGCACCGCGCGGGCGAAACCGCCGTGCTGGTGGTGGACGAGGCGCAAAACCTGTCACCACAAGTGATGGAAGAGATCCGGCTGCTCACGAACCTGGAAACCTCCACCGAGAAGCTGTTGCAAATCGTGCTGGCGGGCCAGCCGGAGCTGGAAGTCAAGTTGAGCCAGCCCCAGTTGCGTCAGTTGCGGCAACGCATCACGTTGCGCTCGAAGACCCACCCGCTGACGCGCCAGGAGGCCACCGCTTATGTGGCGGAACGGCTGCGCATCGCCGGCGCCGACGGCCAGCCGATTTTCCAGCCCGAAGCGCTGGATGCCGTGTATCGCTATTCCAAAGGCATCCCGCGCGTGGTGAACCTGCTGTGCGAACACGCGCTCATCAGCGCCTTCGTGGACCAGGAGCGGATGGTGCGGGTTGAGGTGATCGATGAAGTGGCGCGCGAATTCGACTTGCACCGCGCCGAGCCGGCGCGGGAACCGGCGGAGCTCCCCAGCGGGGAGAACGTGCGATTGATGGAAGCACTGAGCGGGCTGGCGACGCTGATGGACCGGCTGCGCCGCCCGGAGTAAGGCGACCCTGAGCGGGCCGGCGCAAAGACAGGACCAATGAGCCGCATTCACGAAGCACTGAAAAAGGCGGAGCAGGAGCGCATTGCCGCCGACCACGTGGAAGCTCCCGCGATTACGGCTGACGAGCTGCTGGAGTCGGTGTCTGCGCGCCGCGCGCCGGTAGCCACTTTGGCGCCGAAACCGAGCGCAGCGCCTGCCGATCCAACTGCCGCGACAGTCAGCGAGCGCATCACCATCGAGTGGCTTCGAGAGAAATGCGCCAAACCGGCGTGGGCGCCGGATTCGAAAACCATGCTGTTTTCTCAAGGCTCGAACCATCAGCGTGGCACCGAAGAATTCCGCACGCTGCGCACCAGGCTTTACAAGCTGCGCGAAAAGCAGCCGCTGCGCACCATCCTGATCACCAGTGCGCTGCCGGCGGAAGGAAAAAGCTTTGTGGCGGCCAACCTGGCGCAAGTCATCAGCCGGCAGCACGAGCGCAAAGCGCTGTTGATTGACGGCGACCTGCGCAAGTCGCGCCTGCACGTGCCGCTCGGTGCGCCGCACGCGCCGGGGCTGACCGAGTATCTGCGCGGTGATTTTGACGAAGCCTCGGTGATCCAGCAGAGTCCCGAGTCCAACCTCTTCTTCTTGCCCGGGGGTGATCCGGCGCCCAATCCAGCAGAATTGCTGGCCAACGGGCGCTTTCAAAAACTGCTGGAGAAAATGGCCGGCATATTTGACTGGGTGATTGTGGATTCGCCTCCCGCGATTCCCGTGGCCGATGCCAGCCTGATGGCCCGGATGTGCGATGGCGTGCTCTTCGTGGTGTGCGCCGGCTTCACGCCTTACGACCTGGCGCAAAAGGCGTGTTTGGAATTCCGTGACAAGCACCTGCTGGGCGCAGTGCTGAATCGCATGGAGCACCGGCCCGGCGACAGCTACTACAACGGATACCGATACGGGTACGGATACGGCCCGGCGATACCGTCGGGCAAGGAGTAGGGCGCGAACGTGATTCGCTTGTTCAACGTCTATTACCCGCTGCGCTCAGTGATCCTGCTGGGTAGCGAACTTCTGTTGATTGTGGGGTCGCTGTTGCTCTCCGTCCTGGTGCAGTGGGGCGCTGACTCTTTTATCGTTCTCAACTATGAAAGCGGCTACTGGAAGATCTTCGGCACAACCGGTTTGGCCATGCTATGCCTCTACTACTTCGATTTGTACGACATGCAGCGCCTGCGCTCGCAGGGGGAAACGTTCTTCCGGCTTCTGTTTGTGGTGGGCGCGCTTTCGATTGCGTTTGGGGTGATCGGTTACTTTTTCCCCGTGGTCATGATGCGTGGCGGCGTATCCCTTCTGGGATTCTTCCTGGTTGCGGTTTCCTTGACGCTGTGGCGCGCAGCCTACCCCTGGATCGTGCGGCTTCCGGGCCTTCGGGAGCGCGTTTACGTGCTCGGATCCGGAGCGCGGGCGCAGTTCCTCATCGATGTGCTGCGTTCGCGGCCGGAATTGGGCATGGACGTGATTGGCTGGGGCGGCGCGATCGAGCATGGCGCCGCGAACCGCGAGGCTCTGGGCGCAAGCCTGATTTCCCTGTGGCAGCGTCGTCAAGTGGACCGGATTATCGTGGCCCTCAAGGATCGGCGGGGCACCATGCCCACGGCCGATCTTCTGCAACTGCGCATCCGCG
>JBOGNS010000329.1:0-3013 GCA_050747305.1 Candidatus Acidiferrales bacterium
CGAACACTGCGGTTGATTCGGTGACTGTCGGCGATCACTTGAATCGGCGAGGCAAGCTGGAAGCGGCAGGCGGAAATGTATATGTAGCCAGCATCGGCGACGGAATGCCGCGCGTCATCAACGTGGAACACTATGCGCGCATCGTGAAGGAAAAAGCGCTGTTGCGCAACCTGGCGCACACCACCTACGCCATCCAGCAGGAGGCGCTGGCGGGTGAAGAAGACGCCGACGCGCTGCTGGACCGCGCGGAATCTTCCATCTTCGAGCTGGCCGAAGACCGCATCCGCGCCGGCTTCATCGGCGTGAAAGAACTGGTTCGCGAGAATTACGAGCGGCTCGAGCAAATCTTCACATCCGGCCGCCAGATCACCGGCTTGGCCACCGGTTATACGCGGCTCGACGAGCGTACCTCCGGACTTCAGCCTTCGGAACTGATCATTCTGGCAGCGCGGCCTTCCATGGGAAAGACGGCGCTGGCGCTGAATCTGGCGGAAAACGTTGCGGTGAATAACGGTCATCCGGTGGCGGTGTTTTCGCTGGAAATGTCCAAGGAATCGCTGCTGATGCGTTTGCTGGCGTCGCACGCGCGCGTCGACGCGCACAAGTTCCGCACCGGCCACTTGAGCAAAGACGACTGGCGTCGCATGACCGAAACGCTGGCGCGGCTTGGCGAAGCGCCGCTGTGGATTGACGACGCCGGCTCCACCACCGTAATCGAAATGGGGGCCAAAGCGCGCCGGCTGAAAAAAGACAAAGGCCTCTCGATGGTGATCGTGGATTACCTGCAACTGATTCACGCGCGCGGCCGCTTCAATTCGCGCAACGAAGAAGTATCCAGCATCAGCCGCGGCCTGAAGGCGCTGGCCAAGGAGTTGAAGGTGCCGGTGGTGGTGCTCAGCCAGCTTACCCGCACGCCGGAGCGCGAAGATCGCCGCCCGCAGCTCGCCGACCTTCGTGACTCGGGCGCGATCAAGCAGGATGCGGACGTGGTGATGTTCATTCACCGGCCCAACGCCTTCAAGCCGGACTTGCCCGACGAAGACCGCGCCAAGAGCGAATTGATCATCGCCAAGCAGCGTAACGGCCCCACCGACAAAATTAACTTCGTCTTCCTCAGTTCGTTCACGCGCTTCGAGCAAGGTCCCGATTCCTGGGACGACGAGGGCTTGGCGTAGTTTGGTCGGCAGCCCAAGAGTGCCCATCCCACGCTTGCCCGCCGCGGCCGGCTGGTCACACGGAACCACTCCTTGCGCAAAAAAAAACCTTGACAAGGAAGAATCTTTTAGCTAACATATGTTCCCATGTATTTCACCGCAGAACCTGGTACCCCGCGCGCCTTCCATCCGCTTTGTGCGGCGAAACTCATCCCTCCTAGAATCAACACATCCGTTTTTCTCGAAAGATCTCCTGTAGATTCCGCACTTCCGCGTTTATTAGACTTAATCCCCTTTGCTTTCAACATTGCGCGCGAGGTGAAAAAAAGCACAAGCCCGGAGCTCCGGCCGCATCGAAGTGGCCAGGTTGTGTCTCTTTCCCTACTGTCCACGCGGAAAAACCCGAATCTTGCGTGTTCCTATGCTCTAATCAGCCGCAGAAGCGGAGGTGGCCCGAATGCATGGCGATTTTGGGGGACTCTTGCTGATCTGGCTGGTTCTCCTGCTGTTGCTGCTGGTCGGTCCGATCCTCGGCATCGCCGCATGGGTGCGCGTCTCGCGGTTGCGCCGCGAGTCGCAGTCGCCATCTGAGATTCCTGGGCTGATTGGCCGCATCTATGCGCTTGAGCAGCGGCTGACGCGAACGGAAAAGCAGTTGGCGGACCTGGCCGCGCACCCCGCATCGGCCGGCGCGCCGCCGCAACCCGAGCCGCGCGTCACTCCGCGAGAAGTCACTCCGCGGCCGGCGCCTCCTGCTCCATCGGCTGCGGAAGCGCCAGCGCCTGCCGTGCCCCGGACGCCCGCAGCCCAGCCACCGTCAACAGCGCCATTTGCGCAACCATCTGCTTCGCCACCGGCGCCGCCTGCCGGCGCACGAGCAGCATCTTCTTCGGCCGGCGCAGCTTCGCCGCCGGATCGCGGCAAGCCGCTGGACCTGGAAACGCTGATTGCCGGCAAGTGGCTCTACCGCGTGGGACTGCTGCTCGTCTTCATCGCGGCCAGCTACTTCGTCAAGCTGGTGATCGACAACAAATGGATCGGCCCCGCCGGCCAAATCGCGATCGGCATTTTGTTTGGCGCGGGCTTGCTGGTCTTCAGCCACTGGCTGCTGCGGCGCGGCTACGAATACTTTTCCGAAGGCATCACCGGGCTGGGCGTGGGTGTACTGTATCTCTCCTTCTGGGCGGGCAGCGGTTACTACAAACTGTTTTCGCTCAACGTGGCGTTCTTCGCGATGATTGCCGTGACCGCGGCGGCGCTCGCCATCGCAGTGGGCCGCAATTCGCAGCGCATCGCCTTGCTCGCGCTGATTGGCGGCTTCCTCACGCCGGTACTGGTGAGCACCGGGCAAAACGCGCAGGTCGCGCTCTTCACCTACCTGATCATTCTCGACGCCGGCCTGTTGGTGCTGGCGCGGGTGCGCCAGTGGCGCTGGCTGGAAACGCCCGCATTTGCCTTCACGCAGATTTACTTTTGGGGCTGGTACGACCGTTTCTACGACGCCACGCAACTGGCGAGCACCATGGGCTTCGCGCTGGTGTTTTTTGTGCTGTTCACCGTGCTGCCGGCCATCCGCAGCCGCCAGAGCGCCGCTCTTTATCCCGAGCAAATCACTCTGCTGTTCTCCAATGCATTTCTCTACCTGATCGCGTTGCGCCAGATGCTGTGGCCCGACGACAAGTGGATGCTCACCGCAGCGGTTCTGGCGCTAGCGGCGCTGCACCTTTACATCGCGCGATTCGTGCCGCGGCCCGACGCCGGGCAGGAGCGCCCGCTGGCTTACTTCCTCTATGCCGGACTGGCGCTCACATTTGTCACGCTGGCCATTCCCATTCGCCTCGAGGGGCGGTGGATTACGA
>JBOGNS010000330.1:0-5229 GCA_050747305.1 Candidatus Acidiferrales bacterium
GAGGATAGACGATAATGGCTTGGTTTGCAGCACGTAAGTGCCGTTCAGATCGGTGTCGAAAACGAAGCGGCAGGTCGCGACCGGCAATGTTCCCGCGGCAACAAGGGCGGCAACACGCCGGCGATAGCGGGGGATTAGCGGCGGCGCGCGAGTTCGGCGTCGATGATGCGCTCGAAGGCCGATTGCGGCTGCGCTCCGGTGACGGCGATGCCGTTGACGAAGAAGGCGGGGGTGCTGTTGACTCCGGCGCGCAATCCATCCTGAAGGTCTTCCTCCACGGCGCCGGCGTATTTCTTGCTGTCGAGGCAGGATTCGAAGCGCGGCACGTCCAACTGCACCGTACCGGCGTGCGTGGTCAAATCTTCACGCGCGAGCTGGCCGAAATGGTCGTACAGCAGCTTGTGATACTCCCAGTATTTCCCCTGCTCGCCGGAGCAGCGCGAAGCTTCAGCGGCCATCTGCGCGCGCGGGTGAATGTCGCGCAACGGGAAGTCGCGGAAGCTGTGGCTCACTTTGTCTCCATACTTTGCCAGCAGCGCAATGATGATGGGCTGCGCGCGCCGGCAGAACGGACACTGGAAGTCTGAGAATTCCACGATCTGCACCGGCGCGTCGGGATTGCCGCGCAACCGCGCCGGGTCGCCGGCAACTTCCACGCGCGGCGCATCCACCAGGATTTCCACCTTGGCCGCATCGAGCACGCTGCGGTAATACTGCTGGCGCGCCGCATCCTGCCGCGGCTTGCGCAAGGTTTGGCGAATGGTGTCCGTCACATCGCTGAAGGGCTTACCCAGGCGCTCCTTCTGCGCTTCGTAGTAAGCCTTCAGTTCGACCTCGGTAGGCTCGGCAACTTTGAGGTCTGCTTCCAGGCGGATCAACTCATCCACGCTCACGTTGCGCCGCTTGGCCTCTTCGCCCAGCAGGCGGTTCAGCGCAGCGTCGCGAATGGCTTGGAATTGGAGCTGATACTGCTGGTTGCGCAGGCTGTGCAGCTCGCCGATGACTTCCGGCGGCAGGTCGGACTCAAACATCGGCTGCCCATTGACGCGCGCGATCTCCCGTCGCGCCGCATCCGACGAGGCCGAGCGCGCCCAGTAGCCCGCCGCAATCAACCCGGCAACCAGGATGAGGATGAGCAGCGGTTTCATCATGCGAGCCGCCATTTCGACATTCATTGTACCTGCACCCGCCGCCGCTGACTATGGCCGTTGTGGGTGCCTGCCCCGCACGTCGCTTATGCTCAACCGCTTGGCGGAATCGCGCGGCTGAAGCGAATTAACCTTGTGAGGGGTAGGCTGAGACCTGCACACGCAACTTGTGCACCTGCAAAGGAGCTACCTATGAAGTACCAAGCCGTACATGCGCTACTTTTGGTGTTGATACTGCTTGCCGCGCCTGGCATTGTCGGCGCAAGGGCCGTCCGCCAGCGGCATCGAATCGCTGCTCGGCACTCTCGGTCGAGAGTAGCGGCTATCGGCCGCGGTGACCGAGGCGGCCCGGCGGGTCGGCCGCAGTGGGCGGATCCGGGGCGCGGTCACCCGAGGTGTTATCCGGCAAGCGGGAAGGTGGCGGTTGCGGCAGACCAATTCCCGCATTCAACGCCAGGTGGTCCTTCGCACACGCGGGACAGTAGGCCTTACCCGTTTCTTCGTCGCGCAGGTTCACCAGGTTATAGCAACCGCAGACACAGTCGCAGTAACCGGTTCCCACCGACGTCTTGATCGCCACCAGCGCCATTGGCACCTCGCCCCTGTAGCGGCGACCTTCAGGTCGCCACTTTGCCTGTAGCCCCAACTTCAGGTCGCCACTTTGCTCTCACGCGTCGGCGCAAAAATGGCGACCTGAAGGTCGCCGCTACAGGCGTTTTTCTCCGCTCCGCGCGTGATACTACCGGGCTAGTGAACATTACGCAAGCACGATAACCCGGAAGTGGTTGACGCGCATTGAGCATACGAGTAATTTTACTGCCTGCGTGCGGCTGCGGTTCACCCTGCCTCGCGGTCTGGAGCGGTAGGGTATGTTGTCGCCGGATCAGCCGCAACCCAGCCCATGCCTCGAGCTGAAGCCATTCAAGTGCTGCTCGCCCTGCAGGGCGTCCAGACGGTTTTCTTGGTTCTGCTTCTGTTGCTTTTTTATTTGCGGATGCGCCGCGAGGCATATCTGCTGTGGTGGAGCTACGCGTGGACGGCGTATCTGGCGTTTCTGATCATCGGCTACGTCACCTTGGAACTCGGTCCGGCCTCTTTTCTCGCGAGGGCACTCCTGCTGGTAATGACCACTGCCGGCCTTTTGCAAGGTTGCTTCCTGGCGCTCGGCGCCTGGGCCGTGCCCCGGCATGGCGAGTTGCGCGAGCCGCGCGTTGTTCCTTGGTGGCCGTGGGTGGCTGGCACGGTGATTCTGAGCGCGGTGGTCTACAGCCTTTCTGAGCCGGTAGCGGCGGCAGCCGGTATTTCCACCTATGTACTCCGCTCCATCGTCGGCGCTGTGTTCCTGGCGCTGGCCTATGGCTTCTGTGCGGTGGAGTTTTACCGCTGGTGGCGCAGCGCGCGGTCGGCGGGCGCGCGGCTCACCGCGTACGCCAGCGCGGCCTCCGGCATTGTGCAGATTCTCGGAACCCTGCGCTTCTGGCACCTGCCGTCGTCTCCGTACCCGTGGATGGTGCCGGTAGCGGAGTCGGCGTGCCTGGCGGGCATCGCCACCGGCATTGTGCTGCTGCTGCTGGATGAGCATCGGCGCACGGAAAAAGCGCGGCTGGAAAGTGAAGCGCGCTTCGGAGGCGTGGCGGAGAGCCTGGCGGAAGGCGTGATCATCACCAGCCCCGAAGACAAAATTCTCTACGCCAATAAGGGCTTCCTGCGGCTGGCCGGCTACGAGCGCAAGGAGGTGATCGGCCAGCCCGCGTACCGGCTGCTGCATGCGCCCGCGCAGTGGGAGTTCCTGTGGCAAAAGAACCGCGAACGCCTGGGCGGTAAGTCCGAGCGCTATGAGATCGAGCTCCGTCGTAAGAGCGGTTCCTTCTTTCCCGCGGAAGTTAGCGCGGCGCCCTACCGCGATAGCGCCGGCGCGGTGGTCGGAATTCTCAACGTCATCTCGGATATCACCGACCGGCGCGCGGCCGAGCAGGCCTTGCGCGAAAGCGAAGACCGTTACCGCACCGTGGCGCAAACCGCCACCGATGCCATCCTGACCATTGACGCCGATAGCCGCATCCTCTTCGCCAATCCTGCGGCCGAGCGCATCTTCGGCTACTCCATCAGCGAGCTGCTGGGCGGCGATCTGACGCGGCTGATGCCTGAGTATTTGCGCCACCGGCACAAAGAGTCGCTGGCGCGCTATGTGCAAACCAGCCAGCGCCACATGTCCTGGGACGGCGTCCCGCTGCCCGGCCTGCACAAGAAAGGGCACGAGATCGCGCTGGAAGTTTCCTTCAGTGAAATCGTGAAAGACGGCCGCCACTTCTTCACCGGCATCATCCGCGACGTGAGCGAGCGCAAGCAAGCCGAAGCTTTGCAGAACGCGGTGTTCAAGATCGCCGAGGCGCCCAGCCGCTGCTCGACGCTCGAAGAACTCTACAGCGCAGTGCACCAGATCATTCAGGAAGTGATGCCCGCGCGAAACTTCTACATTGCTTTGTATGACGAGAAGCGGGATCTGATCAGCTTCCCTTATTTCGTCGATGAGCAGGACCAGGCGGACCCGGCTCGCAAGCCGCGCCGCGGCAACACCGAATACGTGTTGCGTACCGGCCAATCGCTGCTCTCCACCGAGGCCACACACAGGGAGCTGGAGCGGCAGGGTGAAGTGGAGCTGATCGGGCCGATGTCGCCCATCTGGCTCGGCGTACCGCTCAAGATCGAAGAGAAAACCATCGGCGTGATGACCGTGCAGCATTACACGGACCCCCACGCCTACGGCGAGCGCGAGCAGCGCATGCTGGAATTCGTTTCCTCGCAAGTGGCCAAGGCCATCGCCTGGAAACAGGCGGAAAAAGCGTTGCGGCAAAGCGAAGCGAAATTCGCCACCGCCTTCCACGCCAGCCCCGACGCGATGATGATCAATTCTCTCGACGATGGCCGCTATATCGAGGTCAACGAAGGATTCGAGGCCCTCACCGGTTACACGCGCGAGGAGGCCATCGGACGCACTTCTCTCGAGCTGGGCTTCTGGGACGCAGCCGCCCGGCAGCAGTTTGTGGAGACCCTGCGCCGCGAAGGCCGCGCGCGCGATTACGTCGCCACCTTCCGAAAGAAGTCCGGCGAACACTATGTATCCCTGCTTTCCTCCGAGTTGATCGAGCTCCGCGGCCAGGCTTGCGTTCTCACCACCGAGCGCGACATCACCGAGCGCAAGAAAATGGAGGAGGCGCTCCGCGCCTCGGAAGAGAAATTCTCGCGCGCCTTCCGATCCAGCCCGGACGCCATGATCCTCAGCCGGCTGAAGGACGCTGTTTTTCTGGAAGTGAACGAAGGCTTCCTCGAACTGAGCGGCTACACCCGCGATGAGGTAATCGGCCGCTCCTCGCTGGACCTCAACATGTGGTGCCGCACGGAAACTCGCGATGCCATCGCCCGGGGCCTCCGCGAAAGCGGCAGCGTGCGCAACGTGGAGGCGGAGTTCCGCGATAAGCAAGGGCATACCCATGTCGGCCTCGTCTCCGCCGAGTTGATGGACTTCGGCGGCGAAGCCTGCATGCTGGCGGTCACCCGCGACATCACCGAGCGCAAACAGATGGAAGAGGCGGTGCGCCTCTCGGAAGAGAAGTTTTCCAAGGCGTTTCACTCCAGCCCCGACGCCATGGTCATCAGCAATATGGCCGAGAGCCGCTTCCTGGAAGTCAATGAGAGCTTCCTGCGGCTCACCGGCTACGCCCGCGAAGCGGTGGTCGGCCGCACCTCTAACGACCTGCAACTGTGGCTCGACCCGGACCAGCGTGCTCGCATCTCCCACGCCGTCCGCGCCACCAGCGCCGTCCGCAACGAAGAATTCCAGTTGCGCACCCGCGCCGGCGAGATTCTCATTTGCCTGCTTTCCGTCGACGAAGTCGAACTGGGCGGCCAGCCCTGCTTCCTCAACGTGATTCGCGACATCACCGACCGCAAGCAAATGGAAGAGGCCCTGCGCTACAGCGAGGAGCGCTACCGCGAGCTGTTCGAGAACGCCAACGTCATCGTCTATACCCACGACCTCACCGGCAACTTCACCTCGCTCAACCGCGCCGGAGAACATCTC
>JBOGNS010000331.1:0-8632 GCA_050747305.1 Candidatus Acidiferrales bacterium
GCCGGGTGCTCAGTTCCAGCGCGATGCGATGGCCGTCCTTGGCCAGGATCTCCACGTCGTACATGCGCGGCGGCTCTCCCGCCAGCTTGTGCGCCATCATCTGCCGCGCCAGCTCCAGATACTCCGGCGCGATCAGCTCCGCGAAATTCATCTTCAGCACTTCATCGCTGGTGTAGCCGGTGATGCGCTCGCCCGCCGCGTTGATCGACGTGAAATGCTCCGCCAGGTCGTGCGTGTACACGATGTCGCTGGCGTTCTGGAAAAGCTCCCGGTAACGCTCTTCGCTCGCGCGCAGCGCCATTTCCAGGTCGTGGCGCTCGCCGATGGTACGCGCCAGCTCCGCCAGCAGCCGGCGCATCTCCAGATGCGCGATGATCTGCCCGGCCACGCTCATGAGCCGCTGCTCGGCGACGGCGTCCAGCTCCCGCGGCTGCGCGTCGGCCACTGCCAGCACGCCGGCGCGCCGGCCCGATTGCATCACCAACGGCACCCCAGCGAAAAAACGCAACGGCGGGTGCGAATTGCTATCCGCGCGCGTGTCCGCAATCACCAGCGACTTCTCCGCTGCCAGCGCGCGCGTGCACAGCTTCATCAGGTAGTCGCTGGCATTCAAGGGCACGCCGATCCCCGCCTTGAGCCGCGGGTCGCCACGGTCGCGCAAGGCGATGGCCGCCACCGGAGCGCCGCACACCCACCCTGCCAGCGCCGCCAGATCATCGAAGGCAGGCTCCGGCTCAGGCGTCACGAGCAGGTCGTCGAGCGGCTCGATGGACTCCACCGTCTTGTTTCTCTGCGCTTCCATCCGCGTTGGCACAACGGCTCCCTGAGGTGCTTACGCGCCTCCTGCGAAATAAAAAATCGCTGTGAACACCAGATCTACCGCAATCACCAGAAAAATCGACATCACCACCGCGGCCGTCGTCGAACGTCCCACTTCTTCCGCGCCGCCGCCGGTGCGAAACCCTTCATAGCAGCCCACCGCCGTAATCACCATGCCGAACATCACACTCTTCAGCAGCCCGGTGAGCACATCGCGCAGCAGCAGCGCATCCAGCGTGGCGCGCATATAACTCCCGAAGGTGAAGCCCGCGCTGCTCACGCCAAAGAGCGAGCCGCCCAGCACCCCCATGAAGTCCGCCCACGTGGTGAGGCACGGCATCATGATCATCATTGCAAGAAATTTCGGCGTCACCAGAAACTGCACCGGGTTGACCGCCATGGTAGTCAGAGCGTCAATCTCCTCGGTCACCTTCATCGTGCCGATTTCCGCCGCAAAGGCCGATCCGGAGCGCCCGATCACCACGATGGCCGTCATCAGCGGGCCTAATTCACGGGTCATGGTGATGGCCACGGCGCTGGCGACAAATTGAATGGCGCCGAATTTGCGCAACTCGTAAGCCCCTTGCAGCGCAAGGATCAGGCCCACGAAGAACGTAATCAGCGAGAGCACCGGCAGCGCGGTTACCCCGACCAGCATGGCCTGATGCGCGGCCCGCCCCACACGCAGCCGCCTGCCCTGGAATGGCCCTACAAATGTGAAGTGCGCCGCGCGCCCGCCCAGCCGCGCCAGCCCCCCGACGTACGCCAGCGCATTGATTGTGCTGCGGCCGACTTGATGCGTCACTCCCATATTTCTGGCGCGAACTCCCGAGGCCGGGTGCGGGGAAGGGAGTGTGAAGGAAAAGGGCGTGCCAAGCAAGAGTACCGCAGGCCAGCTTCATTCACAGATGAACACCGTGCAGCAAGGCCGCCGCCAAGCCAGAAAGCCGATGCAGGGGCAAGGAAACACGGCCCCGAGAGACGCTTGCCGGTCGTCCTGCGCGGGAGGCTAAAGCTTGAGAGCATGTTCTTCGTTGTCGGCCACTTCGAACACCTGGATGAGCCGGGAGAGTTCGAGCACTTCGCGCGCCGCGCTGCTCAGGCCGTAGAGGATGAATTTCACGCCGAGGCTGCGGGAAGTCTTGAGGCCTTCGACCAGCGAGGCCACGCCGGAGCTATCGATGTAGCGCACGCCTTTCAGGTTCATCACTACGCGCTCGGTGCCTTGGCCGCGGACCGCTTCCATCACCGCCTTGCGTACTTCGGGCGAGTTATAGAGGTCCACGTCCCCCATCACGTCGAGGATGATAGCGCCGTCTAGTTTTCGCGTCGAAACTTGCACCGACCCCTCGGTGGCACAGGCTATTCAGCCTGTGCTATGTGCGCGGCCACAACTCTAATGTTGCCCTGAAGGGCGGCGCCACATCTGCGCAGCGAGCGCACGGGCTGGAAAGCCTGTGCCACTCAGCCGCGGCGCTCCAGCGGGATGTAGCTGCGCTGGTCGTGGCCCAGATACACCTGTCGCGGCCGCGCAATCTTCTGATCGGGGTCTTGCAGCATCTCGACCCACTGCGCGATCCACCCGGCGGTGCGCGGAATCGCAAACAGCACCGGAAACATCGTCACCGGGAAGCCCATGGACTGGTAAATCAGCCCGGAGTAGAAGTCCACATTGGGGTAGAGCTTGCGCTTGACGAAGTAATCGTCTTCCAGCGCGATGCGTTCGCACTCCAGCGCGATATCCAGCAGCGGGTTGCGGCCCATCAGGTCGAACACTTCGTAGGCGATGCGCTTGATGATCGTGGCGCGGGGATCGTAGTTTTTATAAACGCGGTGCCCGAAGCCCATCAGCCGGCCTTCACCGGCCTTCACTTTCTTGATGTGCGTCGCCACATTGTTCACCGAGCCGATTTCCATCAGCATGCGCAGCACTTGCTCGTTGGCCCCGCCATGCAGCGGGCCGTAGAGCGCGGCAGTGGCCGCGGCAATCGCAGAGTAAGGATCCACGTGCGAGCTGCCCACCGAGCGCATGGCGTTGGCTGAGCAGTTTTGCTCGTGGTCCGCGTGCAGGATGAAAAGCACGTCCAGCGCGCGCTCCAGCGTAGGGTTGGGCTTGTACTTCAGCTCCGTGGTCTTCAGCAGCATGTTGAGGAAATTGCCAGGATAACTGAGGTCGTTGTCCGGGTACACGTAGGGCATGCCCAGGCTGTGGCGGTACGCAAAGCCCGCCAGCGTGGGCATCTTGCCCAGCAGCCGGTAAATCTGCTTCAGCCGCAGCTTCTCATCGAAAATCTCTTTGGCTTCCCCGTAGAAGGTGGAAAGCGCGCCCACTGTCGAGATCAGCATGCCCATGGGGTGCGCGTCGTAATGGAAGCCATCGAGAAATTTCTTGATGGATTCGTGGATGAACGTATGGTGCGTGATGTTGTAGACCCACTGGTCGTACTCCGGCTTGCTAGGCAGCTCGCCGTAGATGATTAGGTACGCGGTCTCCAGGAACGTGCTTTTCTCCGCCAGCTCCTCGATGGGATAGCCGCGATACCACAGGATGCCCTTGTCGCCGTCAATGTAGGTGATGCGGCTGATGCACGAGGCGGTGTTGGTGAAGGCCGGGTCGTAGGTCATCAGGCCGAAGTCGTCGTCGTTGGTCTTGATCTGCCGCAGGTCCAGCGCGCGAATCGTGCCGTCCTTAATCGGCAGTTCGTAGTTCTTGCCGGTGCGGTTGTCGGTAATGGTGAGCGTGTCCTTGCTCATCGGGGTGGCCTCTGGCTCGCGGCGAACTTCTGCTTTCTTGACGGGCATGGTGAGTGAAATCGAAGCTTTCGCTTCGCGTGAAAGTTGTTGACGCGGGCAAGCTTCGCGCGGGCGCGGAAACGCGGCAGCGGCGCCCCAAAGCCGGCCCAACTGTCCACTCTACACCAAACCGCTTCCGATGTGGCGTGCTTTTGTCCGAACACCCCGATGTAGCGGCGACCTTCAGGTCGCCATTTGTCTGCGAAACAGCGAGCGAACGTTGTGACTGAGGTAGTCGTACAACCAATTTGAAATTCCGAATGCCGCTCGTGTACGCTCCTAGGATGCCCGCCGCTCCCAACTCATCTTCTCTGGCCAAGCAAAAATTTTCTGTGGCGCTGGTGCAGATGGCGTGCAGCGTCGAACCGGACGCGAATCTGCGCAAAGCGGTGGCGCGGGTGGAGGAGGCGGCGGGGCGCGGGGCGCAGGTGGTGTGCCTGCCGGAGTTATTTCGTTCGCAGTATTTCTGCCAGCGCGAAGATGCGGCGCTGTTTGATTTAGCGGAAGCGGTGCCGGGGCCGACGACCGAGGCGCTGGGCGCGGCGGCGAAGAAAAACAAAGTGACGGTGATTGCCCCGGTATTCGAGCGGCGCGCAGCGGGGCTTTACCACAACAGCGTGGCGGTGCTGGATTCGAACGGCGAGTTGCGCGGCATCTACCGCAAGATGCACATCCCCGACGACCCGGCCTACTACGAAAAATTCTATTTCACGCCGGGCGACCTGGGCTTCCGCGCGTTCGACACCGCGGCGGGGCGCATCGGCACGCTGATCTGCTGGGACCAGTGGTATCCGGAGGGCGCGCGGCTCACGGCGCTGCAAGGCGCGGTGATTCTGTTTTATCCCACGGCGATTGGCTGGCATCCCAGCGAAAAGGCGGAGAATGGCGCGGCGCAGCTCGATGCTTGGCGGACGGTGCAGCGCGGTCACGCGATTGCCAATGGCGTGTACGTGGCGGCGGTGAATCGCGTGGGGCACGAAATTCCTACTGACGGCGGCGGCCCGGGAGCCTCGCGCGGCATCGAGTTCTGGGGCCACTCCTTTCTGTGCGACCCGCAAGGCGTAGTGATCGCCGAAGCCGGCGAGCGCGAAGAAATTCTGCTCGGCGAAGTGGACCTCGCGCGGCTCGAAGACGTGCGCCGCAATTGGCCCTTCCTGCGCGACCGCCGCATCGATGCCTACGCCGGCATCGACCGCCGCTTCCTGGATAAGTAGGAACTCAGAACTATGAACGCAGAACGAGCCGACAGTTGACAGTCGACAGCTCACAGTCGACAGTAAGTTTGAGGTTGGAGGTTGGAAGCCAGAGGTCAGAAGTCGGAAGTCTGGCAGATTTCTGGTTGCCCTACGTGCGGCTCGGAATGACAGTCGGTATTCTTCAACAAGCTGCCAAGAATCGAAATCGAATCTGGTGGTCCGATTAAACTGTCGGCTGTTAGCTGTTGACTGTCAGCTTGTTTTGAGTTTTGAGTTCTGCGTTCTGCGTTCTAAGTTTTGAGTTATCCTCTCCCGCGTATGCCTGCCGACAACGCACCGCAAACTCCCGCCGCGCTGGGCTACCGCATGCCCGCCGAGTGGGCGCCACACGCCGCCACCTGGCTGGCGTGGCCCCATAACGCCACCGACTGGCCCGGCAAGCTCGAGCCGATCCATTGGGTCTACGGCGAAATTGTGCGCAAGCTCGCGCCCGGCGAAATCGTCCGGCTGCTGGTGCACTCCGCGGCTGTCGAGCGCAAAGCGCGCAGCGTGCTGAAGCAGGGCGGCGTGGATTTGAAGCGCGTGCAATTCCTGCGCTGGCCCACCAACCGCGGCTGGACACGCGATTGCGGCCCCATCTTCGTCACGCGCCATGCGGGTGATGTCCCCTCGCCGCTGCCGGTTCCGCCCAGTGAAGCCACAGCGTTGCCGCGTCCCCTGCGTTCGTCGCAGCCGCCAGCGAGTGGCCGCACGGAGAAAGCCATCTTGCGTTTCCAGTTCAATGCGTGGGCGCGCTATCCCGATTGGCGGCTGGACAATATGGTGCCGGAGCGCGCCGCGAAAAAGTTCGGCCATCCCCTGTTGCCGATTTACCGGCCTGACGTAGGGGCGGGTTTACCCCGCCCGTCACCACTCGCCGGGCAACGTCACGGGCGGCGTAAACCCGCCCCTGCGCGCGAACTCTTCGTGCTGGAAGGCGGCGCGGTCGACGTGAACGGTCACGGTGCCGTGCTGACCACGGAAGAATGCCTGCTCGATCAGAAGACGCAGGCGCGCAACCCGAATCTGACGCAGGGGCAGATTGAATATGCGCTGCGCGGCGCGCTCGGCGTCTCGAAAGTATTGTGGCTCGGTCGCGGCATTGCGGGCGACGACACGCACGGGCACGTGGACGATCTGTGTCGCTTCGTCAATCGCGCCACGGTGGTAATGTGCCGCGAAGGGAATCCCCGCGACGCCAACTACCGCCCGTTGGCGGAAAATTGGGAGCGCATCGCCGGCCTGCGACTTGAAGACGGTTCGCACATCCAGGCCGTCCCGCTGCCCATGCCCGCGCCGCTGTTCTTCGATGGCCAGCGCTTGCCGGCCAGCTACGCCAATTTCTATGTCGGCAACGCCGCGGTCATCGTGCCCACCTTCAACGATCCCGCCGACCGCATCGCGCTCGGCACCCTCGCCGAACTTTTCCCCGATCGTCCCGTAGTCGGCATCCACTCCGTAGACCTGGCCTGGGGCTTCGGCACGCTGCACTGCCTCACGCAACAAGAGCCGCAGTAGGACAGGCACTCCTGTTTACCCTGAGGCTTCGCCGAAGGGCCCGTCCGCCCTTTTTTGGAGTGCGGCAGCGAAGCTGCCGCTTTGTTTTCGAAATATCGAGGTGTCCGCACTACGGCAAGAATTCAAAATGACGGTTTGCCCTTTCCTATTCACACGGCGACCGTCGGGTCGGTCGCGCCCCTCTCAAAACAAAGCGGCAGCTTCGCTGCCGCACTCCATATGTTTCGCCGTTGACATCGCGGCAAAAACGCATATCGTAGGCGGCTCATCACATCGGAGGCAAGGCATGCGCACAGTGAAATGCATGACGAAGCTGGGAGTGGCGGTTGCCACCATTCTCTTCGCCACGGTTCCCGCGGCAGCCCAACAACCGCCGAGCGGCAAGACCATCGTGATCCGCGCCGCGCGCATGTGGGACGGCAAGAGCGACACAGTGACCATGCCCGGCGTGGTCGTCGTCAGCGGCGGCAAGATTCAGGCCGCAGGCGCCGCCGCGCAAATCCCCGCGGGCGCGGAAGTGATCGATCTCGGCGACGCCACGCTGCTGCCCGGCTTGATGGACGCGCACGTGCACCTCACCGGCGAAGGCACCGACGATTGGAAGCAGTCTTACATCGACTTCCAGCGCAAGCCCGTCGCCGAGCAAGCCATCGAAGCCACGGCCTATGCGCGCATCACGCTGATGGCCGGCTTCACCACGGTGCGCGACCTCGGCTCCGGCGAGCAGATTGACGTCGGCCTGCGCAACGCCATCCGCAACGGCAAAATTCCCGGCCCGCGCATGCTCGTCACCGTGCACGCGCTGGGCGCCACCGGCGGGCATTGCGATCAGGCCGGCCACCGCCAGGGTCTCTTCCCGGAATCCGGCGTGAGAGACGGCATCGCCAATTCCCCGTGGGAAATGCGCGCCGCGGTGCGCCTGAATCACAAATACGGCGCCGACGTGGTGAAAGTGTGCGCCACCGGCGGCGTGCTTTCCCTCACCGACGCGGTGGACACCCCCCAGCTCACGCAGGAAGAGCTCAACGCCATGGTGGACGAAGCCCACGCCCTGCGCATGAAGACCGCCGCGCACGCCCACGGCGCCGAAGGGGCCAAGCGCGCCATCCGCGCCGGAATTGACTCCATCGACCACGGCACCTTCCTCGACGATGAAGCGCTGGACTTGATGAAGCAGCGCGGCACGTTTCTGGTGCCCACGCTAATGGCCGCACAGGGTCTGCGCGAGCGCATGGCGCGCGCGCCCAACGCGTTCCCGCCGCCGATTCTCGAAAAAGCCAAAGTTGCCGCCGCCGCGCTCGATGCCACCGTGCGCAAAGCGATTCAGAAGGGCGTGAAGATTGCCCTCGGCACCGATGCCGCTGTCTATCCACATGGCCGCAACGCTGAAGAGCTGAGCGAACTGGTGCGTCTGGGCATGAATCCGATGGATGCGCTGCGCGCCGCCACTTCCATTGACGCTGAGCTGCTCGGCGTCGCCGACCGCCTCGGCTCGCTCGAAGCCGGCAAAATCGCAGACGTGATCGCCACCCCCGGCGACCCCAGCCGAGATATCGCGGTGACGCAGAAGGTGTTCTTTGTGATGAAGAACGGCACTGTCTATCGCAACGACCGCGCGCCCAAGTAGCCTCGCCTCATCGCAACCACAATTTGATTCTCACCCTCTCCTCTTTCCACGCCCTGCTCGCTGGCATAGAATGCCGCGCAAATGGGGCGCCTGTGCTGCACGCGTTACGAACGGATGGCACGCCAGCAGGGTTGGACGCGCATCGCCGGGCTGGACGAAGCGGGCCGCGGCGCGCTCTTCGGTCCGGTGGTCGCCGCCGCTGTGATTCTGAATCCCCGCCGTCGCATCGTCGGGCTCGATGATTCCAAGAAGCTGCTGCCCGCGCGCCGCGCCGTGCTCGCCCAGCGCATCCGCGAGCACGCGCTGGCCTTTGCCGTTGCGGAGATGGACTCCGCGCGCATCGACGCGTGGAATATTCTGCAAGCCAGCCGGCAAGCCATGGTCGCCGCGCTCCAGCAACTGACCGTCACGCCCGATTTTTTGCTGCTCGATGCCGTCACCCTCGACATCGCCATCGAGCAGAAGCCTATCATTGGCGGCGACGCGCGCTCCGTCTCCATCGCCGCCGCTTCCATCCTCGCCAAAACCGCCCGCGACCGCCGCATGCAAGAACTCAGCGAGCAGTACCCGCTCTACAACCTCGCCGCGAATAAAGGCTACGCCACGCCCGATCACCTCGAAGCGCTGCGCCGCCACGGAC